>NZ_CAAAFS010000014.1:0-6320 GCF_900634755.1 Protofrankia symbiont of Coriaria myrtifolia | reverse complement strand
GGTGGGGTGGTCCCGTGGGGTGGATGTGCCGGCTCGGGACATTGCGCTCCGGAGTGATGCATGCGCTTTTCGTCACGGAGTGATGATTGTCACGATCAGCGTGCGGTCGCCCTCGCGGGCCTTCCGAACACGTCTCAGGTGGTGGGTTCGGCTCTGACCGCGTTGGCCTCGGCGGGGCTGGCCTGCGCCGGTTGCGGCGGCTCCACCCGCACGACGTAGTCCTCGATCACCGGGTTGGCGAGCAGGGAGGCGGCGAGCTGGTCGATCCGGGCGAGGACGTCGGCGTCGGCGTCGCCGTCCACCTCCAGCTCGAAACGCTTGCCCTGGCGCACCCCGGCGATGCCGGACACGTCCAGGCGTGGCAGCGCGGCGAGGATCGCCTGCCCCTGCGGGTCGAGGATCTCCGGTTTCAGCATCACGTCCACAACGACCCTGGCCACGCCTGAAGACTGTATCGGTGCATCGCAGGGCCGGGGCTGATGGATGTTGGTCGGCTGGGTGTCGCCCGCGCTCGAAGATCCATCGGACGTGGTTCCACCGGTGCCGTTCGGGCCTGGAGCGGGTGTGCTGCCCACACCTGCGCGGCCAGCCTCGAGCTGTGGGCGTACCCATCGGCCCGCCCCGGGCGGGTGCGCCGTTCGGGGGGCCGGCGCACCCGCCCGGCCGCATGCGCCGACACGGCCGGTGCGCCAGGAACACCGCCCGGCACCGCGAACCCCACCGGGCACCGCACGCCTTTTTCGATCAAGAAAGTGAATGTGATCAGGAAAGCGAGTGTGGAAATGGCTGCTGTGGCGGCCACTTGTTCCCTCGTTCTCATGATTCGGCGGTAATCGATCGCGAATCTTTGATCGATTGACGGTGTTCGGGGGCGGTGTTCGGGGGCTCTGTGGCTGTGGGCGCCCGTGGCGAGGCGGCGGTAACTACCCTCGGGTGTGTGTCGACATCCGTGCCAGAACAGCCCGTGTCCGTGCCGAGGCAACCTGCCTCGGGGGCAGCCGGTCCGCCGAGAGCGGCCGGGCCGGTCGTCGGATTCGACCTGGACATGACGTTGCTGGACCCTCGGCGCGGCGTCGTCGCCACCTACGCCGCGCTGGCCGCCGAGACGGGGGTGACGATCGACGGCGAAGCGGCCGCCGCCCGCCTCGGGCCGCCGCTGGAGGAGGAGATCGCCCGCTGGTTCCCGCCCGAGCGGGTAGCGGAGACGGCGGCCAGCTACCGCGAGCTGTACGCCGTCCACGCGCTGCCGGTGTCGCTGCCGATGCCGGGCGCCGCCGACGCGGTCGCCCAGGTGCGTCGCCACGGGGGGCAGGTGGTCGTTGTCACCGCCAAGAGCGAGCCGCTCGCGCGGGCGAGCCTCACCCACATCGGCATCGAGGTGGACGCGGTCGAGGGCTGGCGGTTCGCCGAGACGAAGGCCGAGGCCATGATCGAGCATGATGTCACGATCTACGCGGGTGACCATGTCGGTGACATCGTCGGAGCGCACGCGGCCGGTGCCCTGGCCGTCGCGGTGGCCACCGGCCCGTGCTCGGCGGACGAGTTGGCCGCCGCCGGAGCCGACGTCGTCCTGCCCGACCTGGCCGCGTTCGGCGGCTGGCTGTCGTCCCATCTGCTGCCCGGTCGGCTCGACGACCTGGCCGCACGGCTGGCCGGGCTCGGCTCGGTACTGGTGGCCTTCTCCGGTGGGGCGGACTCGGCGTTCCTGCTGACGGCGGCGGTCCGGACGCTCGGCGCCGACCGGGTGGTGGCGGCCACGGCGAGCTCGGCGTCCCTGCCGGCCGCCGAACTCGCCGCCGCCACCGATTTCGCCGCGCGGCTCGGCGTCCGCCATCTCACCCCGGCCACGAACGAGATGGGACGCGAGGGCTACCGGGCCAACGGGCCGGACCGGTGCTACTTCTGCAAGGCGGAGCTCACCGAGACGCTGCGGCCGCTCGCGGACTCCCTCGGCCTCGTCCATGTGGTGACCGGGACGAACGCCGACGACGCCGTCGCCGGGTTCCGGCCGGGTATCCGGGCGGCGGCCCAGCGGGGGGCGCGTACCCCGCTGCTGGACGCGGGCCTGACCAAGGCGCAGGTCCGCGAGGCGTCCCGGCGGTGGGGTCTGTCGACCTGGGACAAGCCGGCCGCGGCCTGCCTGGCCAGCCGGATCGCCTACGGCATCGAGGTGTCGCCGGCCCGGCTGGCCCGAGTCGAACGTGCAGAGGCCGGGCTGCGGGTGGCTCTGGCCGCCGCAGGGCTCGCCGTCCGGAACCTGCGGGTGCGCGACCTCGACGGCCTGGCAATGGTCGAGGTGGACGCTGACCAGGTGGCGGCGCTGGCCGCGCGTCCGGACCTGCTGGCCGCGCTCGAGGGCTTCGACCGGGTGGAGGTCGACCCCCGTGGGTTCCGGTCGGGCTCCATGAACGAGCTGCTGCCGGCCGTGGCGCGAGCGTCCGGGGAAGGCGGCGCCGGACGGTGAGAACGGCCGGGGGCCGTCCGGTCAGATCGGGTTTCCCTCGGCGTCGACCGGTTCGGCCTCGTCCACCGGGGCGGGGGAGAGCACAGCCAGGAGTATCCCGATCAGGGCGAGGGCGAAGCCGACGGTCAGCCCGCCGGCCGCGACCGCGTTGAGCCAGGTGGGACGTTCGGTGACCCCGAAGAAGAACGGGATAATGATGACCGCGGTGGCGACGAGGCCGATCGCGAACGACACGACCGCAGCCCGGACGAAGAGGTCCGTCCGTCTCCGGCGCCCCGAGGGCTCAGCAGGCTCTGCTTCCCGCGCCGCTGGATCGTCCACGCCTACCAGCCTACGGATTCCGCGGCCCCCCTGGCCAAAGGCGATGCGATCGTTGCGTCGCATCGCCGGCGGCTGGTTGGGGGCTGCGGGCCAAAGGATGAGCGATCATGTTTGTCGCGTTCGGGAGCCCGTTGGACCGGGGAAGCCGACCGGTAGGCCTGGCTGCTCCAGGCTTGCCGGTGAGCTGGGCGATCATCGCTCGGGTGCTACTGCTCGGTGATGAAAAAGTACGGACGGCCACTCATCGGCGCGTCCCCGGATAGCCTTGAGACCCCGGTATCTCACCGGACAGTCCCCCTTCGCTACTCATAACGAGGTCTTCCGTGCCCACCGGCAGAGTCAAGTGGTTCGACGTCGACAAGGGCTTTGGCTTTCTCAGCCGTGACGACGGCGGTGATGTTTTCGTCCACAAGGCCGCGCTCCCGCCTGGCGTGGACAGACTCAAGCCCGGTGACCGGGTCGAGTTCGGGATCGCCACGAGCCGCCGTGGCGACCAGGCGTTGTCGGTGCGGCTGCTCGCGGCTCCGCCGTCGGTGACGAAGGCTGCCGCACAGGCGGCGCGGCGTAGCCCGGACGAGCTCCACAGCATGGTCGAAGACATGATCAAACTGTTGGACGAGGTGCAGGGCTCGTTGCGCCGCGGGCGCTATCCTGACCGGCGCACGGCCCAGAAGGTGGCGAAGGTCGTTCACGCGGTCGCCGACGAGCTGGAGGTCTGATCGTCCGGCGGCCGCTCCCCGCGTGGGCCGGACGCGGATCAGCGTAGGGGGACGGGCAGGGGTGGGACGAGGCCCGCGGCGGCCGCACGGCCCAGCAGGGCCTCGACCGCCCCGTAACCCTCGTCGCCGAGCTGCAGGGTGTAGTCGTTGACGTACAGGCTGATGTGGGCGTCCACCACGTCCGGGTCCATCTCCTGCGCGTGGTCGAGGACGTGGGAGCGTGACGCCGCCGGGTCGGCGAACGCGGCGGCCACGCTCGCCCGCACCGCCGCGGACAGCGCGGCGCCGTCGAGGTGGCGGCGGCCCAGGACGGCCCCGAGCGGGATCGGCAGGCCGGTTTCGGACTCCCACCAGTCGCCGAGGTCGGCGATGGCGGTCAGGCCGAAGGACGGGTAGGTGAACCGGGATTCGTGGATCACCAGGCCTGCGTCGTACCGTCCGTCCCGCACCGCTGGCATGATCTTCTCGAAGGACAGGACGTCGATCTCGCTCACCCCGCGCTCCTGCGCCCACAGGCGGAACAGCAGGTAGGCGGTGGTGCGCATGCCGGGGATCGCGACGCGGGCGCCACGCAGGTCGGCCCGGCCGGCGGTCAGCACGAGCGGTCCGCAGCCGCGTCCCAGCGCGCTGCCGGCCGACAGCAGCTGGTAGGAGTCCAGCAGCCAGGGCAGGGCCGCGTAGGAGACCTTGACGACGTCGTCGAGGGCGTCGGCGGCGCGGCTGTTGAGCACGTCGATGTCGGCGAAGGTCACTGTGACCGGGGTGCCGCCCCCGACCAGCCCGTGCGTGAGCGCGTGGAAGGCGAACGTGTCGTTCGGGCACGGAGAGATCGCCAACGACAGCGGTGTCGGCAGGGACGGCGGTGCCGTCGGGATCGTCGACGTCGACGTGCTCTCGCCGACGTTGGTCCCGGTCACGATGTGCCGCCCGTCGCTGGTCCCCTCGCTTCCGCGGGTCCGGCTGGTCTGGCCGGGCCGCCGGAGCCGGTCGCGCGCAGGGCCGCGGTGAGGGTGTCGATGCCGGCGGTGAGGGCGGCTGCCGCGGCGCTCAGCCCGGCCAGCGCGCCCGGCACGTCCCAGCTGGCCCGGTCGCGGCGCCCGACCGCGTTACTGATCGCGCGGATCTCGGCGAAGGGCGTGCCGTACACCGCCGTCGCGACCGCGACCGCGTACCCTTCCATCGCCTCGGCGGCCGGGCCGAAACGCAGTGCCAGGGCCGCGGCCCGGCGCTCGGTCCCGGTGATCGTCGAGACGGTCAGCACCGGCCCGGTCCGTACCGGGCGTCCGGTACCGGCGAGGATGCCGGTGAGGGTCTGGACGGTTTCCTCGCGGGGGGACAGCGTGGAGGCTCCGAGCCCGAGCTGTTCCAGGGTGAGGAAGTCGCTGGACGCCGTCGGCGCGGGTGGTTGTCCTGGTTCACCGGGCGGGGCGTCGACGCCGGATTCCGCGCCGAGATCCGCGGCGATCAGCGCGTCCGCGATGACGAGGTCGCCGATGTCCGCGCGGCCGGCGAAACCGCCCGCGATCCCGAAGGAGACGACCAGGTCGAACGGTTCTCCCGCGGCCTGGGCGGTGGCGAGCGCGGTGGCGGTGCCGGCAGCCGCGGCGGGGCCGGCGGCACCGGCGGCGAGGACGGTCACCGCGCCGGAGCGGCGGCCCAGGTAGGGGCCGATCCGCACGGCGGTCAGGAGTTGGCGGTCCCACGACGGCGGCGAGCCACGCGACAGCGTGCCCGTACCGGCGGCGGCAGCGGCGGCACTGCCCGTGCTGGTGACGGGTCGGGGCCGCCACGGCCCCATCATTCCGGCGCAGACCGCGTCCGCCTCGGCTGTCATCGCGGTGACGAGCAGGATGCGGCTCACGCGGCCGCCAGCGGGACAGTCGACGGGCGGGTGCGGCCCGGGCACGCCGCGGCCGGGCCTGTGCCGCCGCTCGGGCCTGTGCGGGCGGGGCTGACGGGACTGGGGTTCATCGGGCTACGGCTGGACGACGAGCCGGAACGGCCAGCTCCCGGAAGCCTGCTCGGAGCCGGCGTGCGGGGCCTGGAAGACGGTCAGGTTCACCTCGCCGCGCCCGTCCGGCACGGACAGCCGGTAGTGCGGCTCGGTGATGATGTCGGTAATCCGGGTGTCGTTGGACGCCAGGAAGTATCCCTTGTCAGCGACCGACTTTGCGACGTCGATGTTGACGACTGACCCGGGGGCGGCGTGCAGGACCGGCGCCTGGTATCCGCCTTTCTTGATCACTGTGCCGTCGCGGTCGTACTGGGCGGCGTGCGCCTGCACGAAGTCGCCGCCGGACTGCAACGTCACCAGCGGGGTCGGCTTGTCGCAGCCGGTGAGCACCAGGACCAGCGCGCCGAGGATGCCGAGCACGACGGGGCGTCGCCGCCGAGTGCGGAAAAGTAGCCGAGATACGGACACGATCGGAGGTTACCGTTCCCGACGGTCGGACGCCGGCCTGCTCGCAATCCCGCGGGTGGGTTGTCGGTCTCAACCCACCTGCTCAGCGGCTCGGCCCCGGGTGGCTTGGCCGTGGCCATGAGCCCCTGCCGGCGGCCGCGACCGGGGTGCTGGCCGCGGCGGGAGCCGGTGGCCGTCGACCGCTGGTACCGTCTGATCGCTTTTTTGATTATTTCGGTCAGCTGGAACCGCGCTCCCACCAGCGCCGGACGGGCGGTCGCGGCACGGTTGGGGCGTCGGGCGCGGCGGGCGGCCGCGGCACGGCCGGGGCCTGCGGCAGGGCCTGCGGCAATGTCGGGTGCTGCGGCAGGGGCGGGTGCTGCGGCAGGGTCTGCGGCAGGGGCGGGGCCTGCGG
>NZ_CAAAFS010000013.1:0-6061 GCF_900634755.1 Protofrankia symbiont of Coriaria myrtifolia | reverse complement strand
GGGCACGATGTTCGTGGAGACCCGGGCCCTGCACCGTTCCCGGGCCGCGGCCCGGGAACGGTGCAGGGCCCGGGTCTCCACGAACATCGTGCCCAGGACCACCGCGGACGCGGCGGCGAAGCCGAGCGTGCCAGGCATCTCGATCAGGCCGATCGCGCCGCCGGCGACCCAGACGAGCTGCATCGCGGTTTCCGAGCGGGCGAACGCCGAGTTGCGAGTGTCCTCGGCGACGTCCCGCTGGATGATGGCGTCCAGCCCGAGCTTGCCGGTCGAGCTGGCCGTGGTGACCAGCAGGGCCGCGAGCAGCGAGGTCAGCTTCGTGTAGTTGACGGCGGCGCCCAGGCAGCCGCCGGCGGCCATCAGCAGCGACAGCATCAGCAGCGCTTCCGGCCGTTTGCGGCCGAGGCGCCCGCCGACGAACACGCCCAGGCCGCTGCCCACCCCGGCGCAGATCGCCAGCCCGGCGAGCCACAGGTTGTTGCCGCCGCTGGTCCGCAGCAGGAACGCCAGGTAGAAGGTGAGGAACCCGACCAGACCGCGCAGCACCAGCGACGCGCGCAGCGCCACCGGCAGCCCGCCGAGCGCGCGGCGCAGCCGGCCGGTGATGTCCCGGCGGAAGCGGCCCGTCCCGAGGAAGGCGCGTTTCTCACCCGCGGCGGAGTCGACGTGTTTCGGCAGGTTGAAGGCGAGCAGAACACCGATCATGTAGACGATCGCGCAGATCCGCAGCACCCACGGATAGCCGACGTAGGGGATGTTGGCGATACCGAGCGCGGCGGGGGCCACCACCGCCCCGGCCGCGATGTTGACCAGGGAGATCCGGGAGTTGACCTTCACCAGGGTCAGCTCCCGGGGGGCCACCCGCGGGATGACCGCGCTGCGGGCCACCCCGAACGACCGCGACAGCATCAGCAGCCCGAGCGCCAGCGGGTAGACCGCCACCCCGTCGAGGGAGCTCGCGAGCTGCCAGGCGAGCATGCCGCGGGCCAGGCAGATCGCGGCCAGGGCGGTTCGGCGGCCATAGGCGAACCTGTCCAGCACCGGGCCGATCACCGGTGCCAGCAGGACGAACGGCACCATCGTGATCAACAGGTACAGGGCGACCTTCGACCGTGCCTCACCGGTGGGTACCGCGAAGAAAAGTGAGCCGGCGAGTGCTACCGTGACCAGCGCGTCCCCGGCCGCGTTGACGAACGAAAGCTCCATCAGGGAGGCGAGCCCGGACTGTTCGGCGCCGCCCCGGCGGGCGGAGGCCCGCAGCTTCCGCACCCCCCTGGCGACACCGGCACCCACGTTCACCATGCTGAGTGTCCTCCCCCCCAGGAGAGCCATCACGACCACGCAGCGCAGTTCCGGAACGTGTAGGCGACAATACGTGCGTGGAGGCTCAGGATGTACAGCGCGGCCCGGCAGCACCCCCGGCACCGATGAGCGGGGACGTGACGGTGCCCGTCGATCCTGACCGGCCCGTCGACCTGGACCAACCCGTCGATCCTGACCGGGCCGACGGGCCGGTGCGGGCCGCTCGGGTGAGCCGCCCGTCCGTCTCGCCCAGGACCCCGCGCGCCCCCCGGGCACTGCGCCCACCCGCGCTGGACGCCGTGTGTGCCGCGGCCGTTGAGCAGGCCCGGGCCGCAGCCCTCGCCGAGGCCGACGATCCCAGTCTGGTCGGTGAGCATCTCGGTGCCGAGGCCGACGGCGAACGGCTTGTCCTGCACCGTTTCGCCTGCAGGTCACGCGCCTACCCCGGCTGGGTCTGGACGGTGGTGGTCACGCGCGCCTCGCGCATGCGCAAGCCCACCGTGGATGACGTGGTGCTGATGCCCGGCGAGGGGGCGCTGACCGCTCCGCAGTGGGTGCCGTGGTCACAGCGGCTGCGTCCCGGTGACGTCGGCGTCGGCGACCTGCTGCCGACCGCCGTGGACGACCCGCGCCTGACGCTGCGTCTCGGCGACATCGAGGAGTTCGTCGACACCGACGCGTGGCACGAGATCGGCCTCGGCCGTCCTCGCCTGCTGTCGGTGATGGGCCGCGACGACGCGGTGGCCCGCTGGTATGCCGGCGAGTCCGGCCCGGAGGCGTCCATTGCCCGGGTTGCCCCCGCGGCCTGCCGGACCTGCGGTTTCCACGTGCGTCTCGCCGGCGCCCTGGGGCAGGTGTTCGGGGTGTGCGCGAACGAGATGGCGCCGGACGACGGCCGGGTGACCGCGCTCGACCACGGCTGTGGTGCCCACTCGGAGGCACTGGTGGCGCCGTCCGCGCACCCGGAGTCGATCGTGTACGACGACGATCCGGGTGACGCGGAGTCCGCCGACCTGGAACTGGTCGGTGTTGCCGCGCATCCGCCCGGCTCGGTCCCGGACGATCCCGCCCAGGCCCCGGCCGGGGACGCCGCCGGCCCGGAGCCCTACGGCCACTCCTGACGCGGCTCCCAGCCGTCTCTTAGCGGCCGATACGGGGCGGCGATCCGCAGCCGGGCGACTCTTCGTCCTGGCCGATGATCCACTTGGCGTGGACGTGGAGTTCGACGTCGCCGGCGAGCTGTCCCCGGTGCCGGCTGTCGCCTGGACCCTGCCGTTGGAGGACTTCACCCGCGTGTTCACGACCACGGGCCTGGTGATCACCTGTATCCGGGAGCCGCATTTCTCCGAACGGCAGCTACGCGACGACCCGTGGTGAACCGAGCGCTTCATCTGCTCTCTGTTCATGCTGATCACGGCAAGCTGGACTACCTGAACCGGACCACTTGAAGACGCATTCCGTTGGGTGCGTCCAGCGTATCGTGGCGGTATGAGCGAGCCTGGCGTCGTCCCGTGGTGGGACGAGGAGGACTACCCGGCGGCCGAGCATGACGCCGACTGTCAGGCGATCGACGCGGCCTGGGCGGAGCCCGGGGAGAACATCCCGCTCGAGGTGGTGCTGGCCGAGTTCGGTGACACCGACCTGCTCGCCTCCTGAAGTGCTGACTCCGTGGCACCCTATAAGATCGAATTCCGTCCGGCTGCCTGGCGGGAGCTCCGGAAGATCCCGTAGCCGGCCCGGCGGCGCATCGAGGCGGCGATCGTCGGGTTAACCGATGATCCGCGTCCGGCCGGCTGCAAGGCCGTGGTCGGCCGTCCCGGGCACCTACGCCTGCGGGTCGGGGACTACCGGGTCATCTACCTGCCCCGTGATGCAGATCTCGTCATCGTCGTGGTCAGCACCGCTCACCGCCGTGAGGTCTACCACCGCTATTGATCCCACGATCGCACTTTTACAAAGAAATAGGTGTTTCCTTACCCGTCAGCTCCGCGCTGCCGGTGCGACGATCCCGTTCCGCCGGCTACTTCCATCTCACAAATTCAGTCAGTCTACACGCAAATTTTGAAGTCAATCTTGGGTGATGGGCTTGTGCGATGAGGAGCTGGCAGCCAGACCTGCGAAGCGGGTCGCACAGGGAGGCTGAAGCGCGGGCCGCGCTGACCCGGGGGAATTCACCGCCGGATCCGGATCCGTTTGGAGGCGGTGCCTGAGGTGCCAACCGGTTGGACACAGCGATGATCATATGGGGTGATCATATGGATGTGGATGCAGCCGGGATGTGGCTTTTCGGGCCAGGCCCGGCGCTTCTGGGAAGCCTCCGGAAGGGGGTGCCCACCCCTTGGTCGGGGTTCACCGGCCGGGGCATCCCTGACCGGGCCTGACCAGGTTCGTCCCCTCGGGATTCCCGGGGTTGGCCGGGCTTGCGGACGCTGGCCGGCTTCACCGGGAAGCGTCCGGGAAGATGGGTGGCGTGACCGGTACACCGACCGCACCCACCGTCCCGTCCACGCTACTTTCCGACGCTGTTGCGCCTGGCGCGACCGTGCAGCCCTACCGTGAGCTCGGGCTGACTGACGACGAGTATGCCCGTATCGTCAGCACGCTCGGGCGCACGCCGTCCGACGCCGAGCTCGCCATGTACTCGGTGATGTGGAGCGAGCACTGCTCGTACAAGTCGTCCAAGGTGCACCTGCGCCAGTTCCGCGACACGCCCGCGGGTGACCGGCTGCTCGTCGGCATGGGCGAGAACGCCGGGGTGGTCGCGGTCGGCGAGGGGCTTGCCGTCACCTTCAAGATCGAGTCGCACAACCATCCGAGCTTCGTCGAGCCGTACCAGGGCGCGGCGACCGGTGTCGGTGGGATCGTCCGCGACATTCTCACCATGGGCGCCCGGCCGATCGCCGTCCTCGACCCGCTGCGCTTCGGGGACGCCGACGCCCCCGACACCGCCCGGGTGCTGCCCGGGGTGGTCGCGGGCATCGGCGGCTACGGCAACTGTCTCGGCCTGCCCACGATCGGCGGAGAGGTCGTCTTCGACCCGTCCTACCAGGGCAATCCGCTGGTCAACGCGCTGTGCGTGGGAGTGCTGCCGGTCGGCCGGGTGCAGACGTCGGCGGCGACCGGGGTCGGCAACGCGGTCGTCCTGCTCGGCGCCAAGACCGGCCGGGACGGCATCGGCGGCGTGTCCGTGCTGGCGTCGGCGACCTTCGACGAGGGCGGCGGGCCGGCGCGCCGGCCGTCCGTCCAGGTCGGCGACCCGTTCACCGAGAAGATTCTCATCGAGTTCTGCCTGGAGCTGTTCGACCGCGGCTTCGTCGTCGGCATCCAGGACCTCGGCGGAGCCGGGCTGACCTGCGCACTGACCGAGACGACCGCGGCCGGGCTCGCCGCCGGCGGCCCCGGCGGGATGACGGTCGACCTCGATCGCGTCCCGCTGCGCGAGGCGTCGATGGCGCCGCACGAGATCCTCGCGAGCGAGTCCCAGGAGCGGATGCTCGCGATCGTCACCCCGGATGTGCTGCCCGCGGTGCTCGCGCTCGCCGAACGCTGGGGTGTGCTGGCTACCAGGATCGGCATGGTCACCGACAGTGGGCGCCTCGTCGTCCGCTGGCACGGTGAGGTCGTCGTCGACGTCCCGCCCGGCTCGCTCGCCGACGACGGGCCCGTCTACGACCGTCCGGTGCGCCGGCCGGCGGACCTCGACGCCCTGCGGCTGGACGACCCGGCGGCGCTGCCACGTCCGAGCACCGGGGACGAGCTGCGCGCGACCCTGCTGACGATGGCCGCCTCGCCGAACCTGTGCTCGAAGGCGTGGGTGACCGACCAGTACGACCGGTACGTGCAGGCGAACACCGTGCTCGCGCAGCCCGAAGACGCCGGGGTGATCAGGCTCTCGGAGGAGACGGGCCTCGGCATCGCGCTGGCCACAGACGGCAACGGCCGCTACACCCGGCTCGACCCGTTCGCGGGCGCGCAACTCGCCCTGGCCGAGGCGTGCCGCAACGTGGCCGCGGCCGGGGCCACACCGATCGCGGTGACCAACTGCCTGAACTTCGGCTCCCCCGAGGACCCGGAGGTCATGTGGCAGTTCGCCGAGGCCTGCCGGGGTCTCGCGGACGCCTGCCGCCGACTCGGCCTGCCGGTCACCGGCGGGAACGTGTCGTTCTACAACCAGACCGGCGCCACACCGATCAACCCGACGCCGGTCGTCGGCGTCCTCGGCCTGTTCGACGACGTGGCCCGGCGGGTCCCGATCGGCTTCGCGGACGAGGGTGATTCGCTGCTGCTGCTCGGGCAGACCCGGGAGGAGTTCGGCGGCTCCGAGTGGGCCTGGGTGACCCACCGTCACCTCGGTGGGCGCCCGCCCGCCGTCGACCTCGCCGCCGAGAAGCTGCTCGCCGAGATCCTGGTCGCCGGCTCCCGGGACGGGATGCTCACCGCGGCGCACGACCTCTCCGACGGCGGGCTGGCGCAGGCGCTGGTCGAGTCCTGCCTGCGGGGCGGGCACGGTGCCCGGATCGTCTTCCCGCGGGACGCGGACCTGTTCACCGAGCTGTTCAGCGAGTCGGCGGGCCGCGCGGTGGTGGCCGTGGCCCGCTCCGAGGAGCTGCGCTTCACCGACATGTGCGCCGCCCGCGGCCTGCCGTGTCGGCGCGTCGGTGTGGTCGACGGCGACACCCTCGAGGTCCAGGACGCCTTCACCGTCCCCCTGGCCGACCTGCGAACCGCCCACACCTCCACCCTGCCCTCCCTGTTCGCC
>NZ_CAAAFS010000012.1:0-2357 GCF_900634755.1 Protofrankia symbiont of Coriaria myrtifolia | reverse complement strand
GTGTAGCCCTCGGGCTCTGCCTGGCCCTTGACGGCCTAACCTCCCGCACGCCCCCGCCGCGACCCACCCGCGGGACCCGTAGGCCCCGGCCGTCCCCGGCGTAGGCGCGGTCAGAACATGACAAACGATGTGAATCCGGTGCCGTGGCCGCGACATCGGATTCACATCGTTCGACGAGCATGATGGGACGGGCGGGGGAAGGAGGACAGCGGCCCTGCCGGCAGCGGGTCGTCTCGATCGCCGAAATGACCACGTTCCTGCCGGCGAAGGCTTTCGAGTTCGCCGCCGAGGCGCAGGAGCTCCTGGAAGCCACACTGCCCGGTAACCATGTGGTGAAGGCCGTCGAACAGGGAACACGGTTCGTGATACGGCCAGAAGGGGCCGACCTGGAGCCGGAGCTCGTCCAGCTCTACGCGGATCGGAAAGATCTTGAAAAGGATCCGCTGAAGGGCCTGGTGAAGGCGGAACAGGAACGTCCGGCCGCGGGGTTGTGCGGGCTATGGTGACTCTGGGACCAGTCGGTATAGCGGCTTCCGGACTTTCGGCGGATCATCCTGACGCCGAGATCGATATTGCGCGGGAGGCGGAGGCCCTCGGCTACTCGACGTTGTGGCTGCCGGGCGGCCAGGGCAACAACCTGCCTGTCATCAGCCGCGTCGTGCGCGCGACGGAGCATATTCAGGTGGCCAGCGGCATTCTCTCGGTGGACGTGGTGCCGGCGCGCGAGGTGGCGCAGGCACATGCGGACCTCGAGAAATCATCGCCCGGCAGGTTCGTCGTCGGCCTCGGTGGCGCACACGGTGCCCGGCCGCTGCAAACGCTCAATTCCTACCTCGACAACCTCGACACCGAAGCCCCGGTGGTACCCGCGGCCGCACGAGTGCTTGCCGCGCTCGGCCCGGCGGTCCTCGCCCTTGCCCGCGACCGTGCCGCGGGTGCCTACCCCTTCCTGGTCACCCCGGAATACGTCGAGGGGGCGCGGGCGACGCTCGGCGCGAACTCGGCGCTGGCGGTGCTGCTGTCGGTCGTGCCCGAGACGGATCCCACCGCCGCACGGGCCGCGGCCGCCGAACCGCTGCGGTTCCTCGGCACCGTTCCCGGCTACCGGCGCAACTTCCTCCGGCAGGGATTCACGGAGCAACAGATCGCGGACGTCGATGACAGGCTCGTCGACGCGGTGACCGCGTGGGGGAGCCTCGACGCGATCGTCACCCGCGTCCGTGAATACCACGCCGCCGGCGCCGACCAGGTCGTCCTGCGCATAACCGCCGGCAACGATCCGTTCGAGGTCTGGCTCCGCCGGTTTGCCGAGGCGTTGCTCACCTGACGCGTTGCCACCCTGGCCCGGCTGTCCCGGCCCGGCTGGTCTGACCGGGTCCGGCTCCGGCTCCGGCCTGGCCGCCGGCCGGTCAGCCGGTCGCCGCGGCGGGCTGGTGCCGGGGGGGCCGGTGGGAGAGGACCGAGCGGAACATGGCCAGGCCGTCCGAGCCAGGGCCGGTCAGGAGCTCGACGGCGTGTTCGGGATGTGGCATCAGCCCGACGACCGTGCGCTGCGCGTTACAGATGCCGGCTATGTCGGCGACCGAGCCGTTCGGGTTCCCGCCGAGATAGCGGACGACGATCCGGCCCTCGCCCTCGAGCTCGGCGAGTGTCTCCGGGCTGGCCACGTAGCGGCCCTCGCCGTGCTTGACGGGGATGACCACCTCGTCGCCGGCGGTGTAGTCCGACGTCCACACGGTGGCGGCGTTCTCCACCCGCAGCGACTGGTCCCGGCAGACGAAATGCAGGCCGGCGTTGCGGGTGAGCGCCCCGGGCAGCAGCCCGGCTTCGCACAGCACCTGGAATCCGTTGCAGATGCCGAGGACGGGCAGCCCGTCGCGGGCCGCGTCCACGACCGCGCCGATGATCGGGGAGAAGCGCGCGATCGCACCGGCGCGAAGATAGTCGCCGTAGGAGAACCCGCCGGGCAGGACGACCGCGTCCAGCCCGGACAGGTCGGTGTCGCCGTGCCAGAGCGGGACGGCCTCGCCGCCGCCGAGACGGACCGCGCGGGCGGCGTCCCGGTCGTCGAGCGAACCCGGGAACGTCACCACGCCAATCCGTCGGGTGACCGCCGTCGCGTCGCCGAAGAGCTCGTGCTGGTCGATGCTCATGCAGCCTCTCTCTCGCCGCGCCGTCGCTTCCCAACGCTCTGCCGCTCCGAGCCTATCGGTGACCACCTGGCCGTTTTATGATCGCTGCCGCTCCCTCGGGAACCGCCCACCGCGTGGCCCTCCCGGTCCGGCTCTGCCTGTCCCGTTCGGGCTGCCGGCGCTTCGTGCCGATGCCCGGGAGCGTCGGACGCGGGTACTAGTAGA
>NZ_CAAAFS010000011.1:0-8090 GCF_900634755.1 Protofrankia symbiont of Coriaria myrtifolia | reverse complement strand
GTTTACTAGCCTTGGCCCGTACCCGCCGTCAGGGCGCCGTCCCGCCGAACCCGAGGAGTACGCGATCGCCCGCCGACAGACCGTCCGTGTCCCTGTGCCGTCGTCCGCCGCGTCCGGTGCCGCCACCATCGGCCTGCCCGCCGGTGGCGCGGCGTTCGGAACCGGTGCGGGATCGGCCGCCGCCCGGCCGGAGCCGGGGGAGTTCCCGGCCGTTGGGCCGCGGTCCCCGTGCCCGTGCGGGTCGGGGCGCCGCTACAAGGCGTGCCATGGCGTGCGGCGGCGGCCCGCACCCGTTCTGCGGCCCTTCGCCGGCCGGGTCGACGAGCCGGATCTGGTGGCTCTGCGTGAGCTGGTGCCCAGCGCGACCGCCCCGCTGACGCTGGCCGCCGGTCACCTTCAGGAGCACCCTGAGCACGCCGGCCGTTCCATCGTGCTCGGCACGATGCTGCCGCAGGCCGTGCCCGCGCTTGTCCGGGACAATGGTGAGATCCTGCTGGCGATGCAGACCGGTATCGCCAGCGACGACGCGGGCGCGGACATCGCCCGCGCGTTGCTCGAAGCTCTTGACGCCGATCTCGGCACGCCCGTCATCCCGCGACCCGCCGCGGCGGGAAGTGCGCGTGGGGACGGCAGCCGGGCCGCTCCGACCCTGGCGGATCTGCTGGATCCCGCGCCGTTGGACATCACCGTCCACTCCGGGTTCACCTGGTGGCTCCCGCCGTCGGAGGACGGTGGCAGCCCGGATCCGCAGGTCGTGGCCCTGCTGGAGCGGGCGAACGCGGCCGTGGTCCCGACGGCCCGACTGACCTCGGTGGACGCGGCGTACTGGTGCCGTCCGGGGGAGCGGGCACATCTGCGCTGGGTCCAGCCGTACGACGAGGAGCCACTGCTGGACGCCCTCACCCGGCTCGCGGCGGCCAACAGTCTTACCGTGGGCGATGAATCCCGTTTTGTCGGTTCGCTCCGGGTGGACGGCCTGGTCGTTCCGGTATGGGATCTGGCGCCGGACGCTGACGCGGCGAGCTGCGAGGAAGCTGCCGCGACGCTGCGTGACCAACTGGAAAACGCGATTGCCGACCGCACCCCGCTCACCCCGGCGGAACGCCGGGTACGCGCCGGTGTGGTCGGCCGGACCCTCACCCTGCGCTGATGCCGCCCGGCCCGCCCGACGACCTGCCCGGAGCGCCAGGCGCCTCCGGCGCGCCCGGCTCGTCCGACCCACCTGGCCGGCCGGTGGCTGATGGGACCCGGCCGCCAGCGCCACGGGACGATCATGGTCGCACCGCCACCGCCACCGCCACCGATCGGTTGGAGCCGGCCGGTGGCATGTTCGACGTGGTCGTCGTCGGCGCCGGTCCGGCGGGGGCCAGCGCAGCCCGCGCGGCGGCCCGGGCCGGCGCCACCGTGTGCCTGCTCGAACGCGCCGAGTTGCCCAGGTACAAGACCTGCGGCGGCGGCCTGGTCGGCCTGTCGGTCGATCATGCCGGTGTCGATCCGTCGCGGCTGACCCGCGCGAGTGTCGACCAGCTCACGATCGCCCTCGACGGTCGGCTGACGCGCACCCGCCGGCGGCCGAGCCGGCCGATGCTGTCCATGGTGATGCGCGCGGAGTTCGACCAGGCGCTGGTCGAGTCGGCCCGCGCCGCCGGGGCGGTCATCCGGACCGGCACCCACGTCACGGGAATACGTGAACACGACGCCGGCGCCGGCCGTGACATCGCGACCGGCCGCGTCGCGGATGGTCACATCACGGACAGTCATGCCCTAGGCGATCATGTGGTGGTAGCGGTGCGCGGTGGCCCGGACGTCGTCGCGCGGGTCGTTGTCGGCGCTGATGGCACGTCCGGGCGGGTCGGTGCCTACGTCGGGGTCCGCCTCGACCAGGTCGACGTCGGCCTGGAGGGCGAGTTCCCGGTCGACGCCGCCATGGCGCGTCGCTGGGCCGGCCGGATGCTGATCGACCTGGGCCCGGTGCCCGGCTCGTACGCCTGGCTGTTCCCGAAGGGCGAGATCCTCACCGTCGGTGTGATCGGCTCACGGGACGACGGCGGCGCCCTGCGCTCCTACTACGCCGACATGGTGCGCAGGCTCGGCCTGGACGGCGTGACGCCGCTGCACGACTCCGGGCATCTCACGCGGGTGCGGGCCGCGGGCTCGCCGCTGCGCCGCGGCCGAGTGCTGGTCGCAGGGGACGCGGCCGGCCTGCTCGACCCGTGGACGCGGGAGGGGATCTCCTTCGCGCTGCGTTCGGGACGGCTGGCCGGGGAGGCGGCCGCGCGGGTCGCCGCCGGCGAGCCGCGTGCGCTGGACGACTACCCCCGCCAGGTGGAGGCGGTCCTCGGCCCCGAGATGGACGCCGGTCGTGAGGTGCAGGCGGTCTTCGTCCGCCATCCCGGCCTGCTGTACACGTTCCTGGCCGCCGTCCCGGGTGGCTTCGGCCTGTTCGGACGGATCGTGGCTGGCCAGACCACGGTGGCCAACCAGTTGCGCCGGCCCGGTGTCCGCACGCTGACGGCGGCCATCACCCGTTGAGCGCACCGGACACACTCGGGCAGGCCGCGGCCTGCCGGAAGCGTGCGGGCTGGCCGCCATCCGGCCGGCGCCGCGGGCTGGCCGGTCCCTACCGGATCTGCTGCCGGACCTCCTCGACCGGTTCCAGCGGTCGGGCGGGAATCCTGGCAGCAACGGGAGTCCCGGAAGCCTGGCCGGGCGGTTTTTGGCTTTCCAGTCCGAACCGTTCGGCGACCGCGCCGGCGATTTCCAGAAAAGCCTTCCTGGTCGCTTTCCGCATCTCCTCCAGGATGATGTTCCCGCCGACCGCCAGGTGCGGGTCGTAAGGTACCCGGACGACCCGGCGGGTACGGGCGGCGAAATGCTGTTCGAGCGCGTCCAGATCGACCGACTCCCGATTCACCGGGAAGGTCGAGATGACCATCACCGCGTTCTTCACCTGCGCGGTGTACCCGTGCGCGTCCAACCAGTCCAGGGTGGCGCTGGCGGAGGAACCGCCGTCCGCGCTGGAACTGCTCACGATCACCAGCGTGTCGGCGAGTTCCAGGATGGCGGGCATGGCGCTGTGCAGCATTCCGGTGCCACAGTCGGTCAGCAGGATCGAGTGGTAGCGTTCCAGAATGCCGTCGACGGCGATGTAGTCGGTGTCCGTGAACGCCTGGGACAGCTCCGGGGCGTTGGCGGAGGCGAGTACCTCCAACCGGCTGGCGGCCTGCGACAGATATCTGCGCACGTCCACGTAACGGCTCACCGAGTCGGCATTGTCGAGCAGGTCCCGGACGGTGTTCTCGGATGTCCGCGGTACCTTGGCCCCGAGCGTCCCGCGGTCGGGATTCGCGTCGATCGCCACGATCCGGTCTCCGCGCAGGCTGGCCAGGGTCGAGCCCAGCCCCACCGTGGTGGTCGTCTTGCCGACGCCGCCCTTCAGGGACATGACCGCGATCCGGTGGCAGTCGTTCAGGGGCGCGCCGATGTGCTCGACCAGCAGGCGGTGGCGGGCCTCGTCGGCGGAGGGCCCGGGGTTGATCTTTCCGCCGGAGACCCTGAAGAGAACTCTGCGCCAGCCCCGGGTGGGGACAGCCGGCCGGGCCGGCAGCAGCGCACTGGTCATGAGCCGGCCGGACGTACCGTCGTCCGTTGCCGGCCGTTTCGGTTCTCCGGGATTTCCGGGATTTCCGGTGGCGGTCGGACCGAACTCCGGACCCGGTGCGCGTGAATCGCTGTCGGGGCTCTCTCGGTTGTCCCGCTCCGCGGGGACTCCGGTCACCTGGAAGTCGTTGTCGGGCGGCCGCTGGCTGTTTCTCCCCGCGGGGTCGCCAGCAACGTGAAAATTGTTGTCGGATGGCCGTCGGCTGTTCTGCTGGCCGCTGGCCGCCGGCCGGGGGCTGGGCGGCGGCGCCGGATACTCGGTGCTCGGATAAGGACTGTCGGGGTACGGGAAAGCCGTTCCGGCCGGACCGGGGAACGGTAGGCCGGGCTCGGGCTGGTGCCCGCCGCGCGGGCGCTCGTCGTCCGGGAACAGCGGATCCCCACCGGGCGCTGTCGGGAACGGCGCGGTGGACGGCCCCGACGGCGGTTCGGCTGCTGGCGGCGGTGGCGCTACGGCTGCTGGCGGCGGTGGCGCTACGGCCGCCGGGTGCTGCGTGGACGCCGGCGTGTGCGGCGGCTGGTCCCGGTCCTGCTGCCCTCGTCCCCAGGGCCCCTGTTCCTGCCCTCGTTGGTCCTGCTCCGGGTGGTTCTGGCCGGGGAGCGGGGCGGCATGGTTGTGACCGACGTCCGGTGGCTCGGGAGGGCGCCGGGCCTCCCCGGGACGTTCCTCGTGCCGGAAGGGGACAGCGCGCGTGCGACGGTCGCCGGACGGGGGCGGCACGCTGGTGAAGGTGTCCTGGTCGAACAGCGGATCGTAGGTCGGTGGTTCGGACCAGGGCCGGCCGTTCGCGACCGGTGCGTTCGAGGCTGCCGCGGTCGGCGCCGGTGCGTTCGGGACCGGCGGGGTGCCGGCGCCGGCAGCACCCGTACCGGTGATGTCCTGCGTCAGCCCGCTCACGGACACGCCGGGTGCGCTCGACGGCGGTAGGCCCGAGGGCGGCAGGGACACCGTGGACGCGGACGGTGCTGTGGACACGGACGGCGTGGACGGTGTGGACAGCGACCGTGCGGATATCGGGGACGGTGTGGACGGGGCGGGCGGCGTGGACGCGGAGATGGGGGATGCCGGCGGCGCCGGCCGCGGACCGCCGCCGACCTGTGGCCCCCACGGGTCGACCAGCGGATTGGTGGACGGCCGGGACCACGAGCCGGCAGCGTCCCCACCGGCATCCCGGGGCCCGGTGCCGCCGACCACGGGTCTGTCAGCCGGGGGCCTGCCCGCCGTGCCGCCGCCGGCCGCGCTCGGGCCCGCAGCGACGTCGTCCGTCGCGGTGTACCTGTCCACCACGGCGAAACCGCCGGGTACACCGTCCGACGCCGGTCTGCTCGGGCCGGGAGAGCGCCAGGACGAGGACGACCGGTAGGCCACCTCCGGCCACGCGCTGGTGAGCGGGTCGAAACCGCGTTCGCCGCCAGGCGGCGCGACGGGCGGCGGCGTCGCCCGGGACGGTGACGGTGGCGGTGGTACCGGCGGCGGCCCGGCCGGCCCGGTGCCGGGGGAGCCGTTCACACCGGTGCGCGGCGGCGTGCGGCCGTTCATCAACTGCGGATCCCCGGTAGTGCCGGCCCATCGCCCGGGCTCCTGCCGTGGCTGCACGGTGTACGAGGTCTCCCTGGTGTATGAGGTCCCGTTCGAGGGCTCGTTGCCCGACTCGACCGGATCCGGCGGAGGGTAGGAGCGGGACGATGACGGTGACATCGACTGTCACTCCCCCTACAATCGGTTCGCGTCCACGGTGCACTGCGTCCAAATCCCACTACATTGACATATCGGCCGGTTCGGCTGACCGATCGGGTCGCGGGTACCTCCGGACGCCGGCGGCACGCCCGGTGGCAGCCCGTCCGGTCGATCTCCTATCGTCCACGCCGGTCGATGTCCGCTGGACGCGGCTCAGGATGGCATGCCGGTCTGCGTGCTGTCGTCACCGGCGCCGGTGTCGTCCGCTATGCCGGTTTTACCCGTTCTGTAGGTATTGCTCATGATGTGGACGTTGCTCGTGGTGTGGGCGTTGTCCGTGGTGGCGGTGTCATCCCTGAGGTCGGTCCCACTGCCGCCGTCACGGCCGGCTGTGGGAAGGGGCGCTCCGTCGGTGTTCAGCGCGGCCGCAGCCGCCGTCGCCAGGACCCGGCGGGCCGGCTGCCCCAGCCGGATGGCGGCCCGCCGCACGTCGTCCCATTCGGGCTGGGCGGTGACGGCCCGGCCGCCGGCAAGCATGCCGATCTTCACGGCGATGGTTTCGCCGCCCACGTCCACGGTGCGGAAGGCCCGGTCCAGGGCCCGCTTGCGCACCGTTGTCTCGCGCAGACCGAGGGTGGGGGTGTGCAGGAAGACCAGCCGCCGGACAGCGTCCGCGTGCGGGGCCCGGACGAGCACCGACAGGGTGTGCGCCGGACGGCCCTTCTTCATCAGTATCGGCGTCAGCCAGACGTCACGGGCGCCCGCCGCCAGGAGCGCGGCCATGATCTCCGGCCAGGCGCGTGGGTCGAGATCGTCGACGTTGGTCTCGATGAGCAGTTCGTCGACCGCGCCGGGAACGCCCGCGCCGGGAGCCTCCAGCGTGGCGGCATCCGGGACGGGAGCGTCCACCGCGGCATCCGGCGCGAAGCTGTCCGGCGCCTGGGAGGCGTGGGGGGGCCGGGGTGCGCGGGCAAGAGAAGCGTGGGGAAGGGACGCGCGGCCGCCGGCCGCCGGCACCGAGATCAGCGGGCCTGGGCGCGGGGCACACCCCACGACCAGTCGGACGATGTTGGGCCGGCCCGGGATGTCGCGTCGGCCGGCGCCGACCCCGATCGCGCGCACCCGCATCGCAGGGAGCGGGCCGGACGCGTCCGCATGGGCGGCCACGAGCGCCGCCCCGGTCGGCGTGCACAGTTCCACGTCCACCGGCCCGCCGTGGCCGGGCAGCCCGGCGGCCCGCAGCAGCTCCAGCACGGCCGGGCCGGGTACCGGCAGGACGCCGTGCTCGGTACGGGCCGATCCACCGCCGAGCGCCACCGTGGACACGACGAGCTGGTCGAGGCCGAGCGCGGCGATCCCGGCGCAGACGCCGACCACGTCGGCGAGCGCGTCGAGCGCCCCGACTTCGTGGAAGTGCACCTCGTCGGCGGGGATGCCGTGGACGGCCGCCTCGGCTTCGGCCAGCGCGGCGAAGGTGGCCAGCGCGTGTTCACGGACCGTGTCGGCCAGTGGTGCCCGGGTCAGCAGCCGGCGGACGTCCGGCCAGGTGCGGCGAGGCTGCCCGTCTCCCTGCCCGCCGGGCCGGCCGTCGCCGCCAGGGCCGTGATGATGGCGATGCCCATGATGATCTTTATGCGTGCCAGGTCCGGTGACGGGGGCGGCCGCGGTGGTCCCGTCACCCCCGTCACCGTCCCCGCTGGCGCTGGTCCCGTCGTCCCCGCCGGTTTCGGCGATATCACCATCAGTGATCACACGGACGCGAGTGGCCGCCAGTCCCGCCCTGGACGTGCCGCTGACATCCAGCCGGACGGGAAGCCCCAGCGCGTCGACGGCCTCGCCGATGACCCCGGTGGGCTGGCCCATCCCGGCGAGCGCGCCGATCAGGGCGCCGAGCAGCATGTCCCCGCTCGCCCCACTGGACAGGTCGAGCCATCCGAGCCGTACCTGCCCGGCGGCGGGATCCGGCCCGGCCGGCTGGGCGGACCGGGGGTGGGCGGACGGTGGTCTGGCGTCGGTCATCAGCAGGTCGGCCCCGAACGGCGGGTCGGGTTCGAGCGGGACGCTCGAGCCACGCGGAATGATCAGCGGACAGGACGGCGGGTGGGAGGCGAGAAGGCTGATGCAAGGAACATGATGGAACGTGAAGGATGACGCAAGAAGGATAGAGCCGTCCCGCCGGCATGCGACAACGGTGGGTCACAGCCGATAGCCGCGCTGCACCGTCACCCGGACACGCCCGCGTCCGGGGCGCGCACCCGGTGGCCCGCCTGGTGGCCCGTCCGGTACCCGACACCGGATGCGGCGCGAAACACGCGGAAATCTTCGACAGCGGGTTTTGACCGGCCGAGCGTGGTGAGGGATGACACCATGACGAACCCCATCCAGGTACAGAAGTTCCTCGGCGGTGTGGACTATCCGGCGAACCGGGAGAAGATCCTCTCCGTCGCCCGGTCACATGGCGCCGACCAACGCGTCATCCAACTGCTGGAGAAGATCCCGGACCGCGTGTACGAGGGCCCGAACGCGATTTCCAGGGAGATCGGCGCGAATTGAGCGTCGGCCGGATGGCGACGGGCTGCCGGCCAGCCGGCCGACGTCCACCGGCGAATACCGGGCCACCGGGGTGAATGCCCACGCGCCCGAAAGACCGCAAAGCCGGCGGTGAGCGCCGGCGGGTACACCGGCACGACCGAGAAGCAGACACACGGCAGACCCGTCCGGATATCGGCCGGGTAGTTTTCCGGTAACCAGT
>NZ_CAAAFS010000010.1:0-8061 GCF_900634755.1 Protofrankia symbiont of Coriaria myrtifolia | reverse complement strand
TAAGCGCCATTGGGCTCCAGCCGGTCGTTCTGGACAGCGGTGACGTCCGCCGTTCGGACCGCGGCTGTCAGCGCGGCCCCGAGGCAGCCGAACGCGATGGCGAGCGTAATGGCCACCACAACGACCACCTTCCTCTTCATCCTGTTCTCCCCCACGCCGACGGCCGTCTGTCGAGCGGTAGCCCTGGTTATGAAGAGCGCTGGGCAGCGGCGGAACGCCGACTACCGGCCTGGGGCCACCCCGCACGGACCCGCGCCACCGCGTGGCCCGCCGGCCCCCACGTGTTCCACCGGCCCGTGGCCTCGGTCGTTCCACCAGGCCCTCATCCAGCCTGGCGGAGCCGTCGCGGCTCTGACAGGGACCTTCGGCAGAGGTGGTGGGGTCTGTCCCACCCGCTTTGACAGGTGCCATGACCTGGCCGATGGGCAGGCGCTGTGCCTGGCCGGCCGGTCGGCCCCGACATCGGCCGACGCGCAGAGCGGACGAGCGATGATCGTCCCCGTACGTCGGCACGGGGCGGTCAGGTGATCCTCAGGATCTGAACGGATCTTTCGTCTGGTGGCCGCCGGATGATTTGGTCAGCGCATGGTAGCGAGCCACGGCATCCGTGCGGTTGGCCGCGCCGAGCTTCCGCAGAATGTGCTTCACATGCGATTTCACGGTGCCTTCGGTCACGAACAGGCTGCTCGCGATCTGTGCGTTCGTCTTACCCGAGGCCAGGCTACGCAGCACCTCGCACTCACGGGGGGTCAGACTGGCGAACAGCGCGTCCTCGGGATACGCCGCCGGCGTCTCCCGGAAATTCTGTCCCGACGAGTGCGCGCCCAGTGAGCGGTTCGGTGGCTTCTCCGAGCCATCGCCGATCTCCATGACGTCCTCGGCGATGTCGTCGACGAGGTCGTTGACCGCGCACACATGTTCGTTGAACATGGACCGCATGAACCGCAGCCGCCGGAAGAGCGCGTTTCTCTCGAACGCGACACCCACCCCCGCGGCGAACATGCCGATCAGATCGCGGTCGAATTCGTCCACCCCGCCGAGTTCCGCCTGCCGGTCGGCGTGCAGCAGCCCCACCACCTTGCCCCAGGAGACCACCGGGGCGGCCACATAGCCCTTGGTGCCGACCACGGCAACCATTTCGGCGTGGACGCGCGAGCTCGACTGGGGGTTCCGTACCAGGATCGGGACGCGGCGCCGTGCCATCTCGCTTTCGACCAGTGCGCCGGTCAGCGGCCGAGGATTCGCGATACCGACCTGCACCAGCGTCCGGGCGAGCTGCTCCTCGCCCTCCGTATAGGCTGTGCGCGCGATCCAGACACCCTTGTCAATGCGTGAGAACAGAATTCTGGTGAAACCCAGCCGATGGGCCTCCACCGGTGCCCGCTCCTCCAGAGCCGACAGCGAGGAGGCCCCGCGTAAGTGGCAGAGCGCCTGCTCGACACCGAACATCCTCGCCGTTCGCCGCGCCAGCGTGGCCTCCATCAACGTGACCCGGGCCAGCCCCGACTGCAGAAGAACCTCCGCCAGTTGCCGGACCGAGGAGTCCTTCGACGACTGGACGGCGAGGCTCATACATTCACTCGCCGCGCGTTGGGCCGCCCCCAACGCCGCGTCCGCCGCCTTCGGGTCACCGTTGGCGAAGTCTGAATACGTCACGCCGTCGTCAAGGATCCGCTCGGCGGTTCTCAGGATCTCCCTGGCCCGCTGGACGCCGTCCTCGACCGCCACCGGCTCCGAGCTGGCCATGTCCGAGTCCGACCCGTCGTCCAGCACGGGAGCATGGACACCACTGCCCATTCCCGCCTCCTCTTCGAGTCGCAGGATCCACGGCGGCATCGAGGCCATGCGCCAGCGAATCTGACGCGCGGCTGGCCGATCCCCCTCAGCCCTCCGGCGGCCGGTGTGGCACGGCTTCGACCCGCCACTCAACGGACGGTCGATGATCGACATATCACTCGACTTTGGTCGATACATTAGACCGATAGGCCAGGATGGTCCAGACGCGACGTGCGGGTGCTTCGCCGAGCGTCATGCGCGCGACGCACCCACCAAGAGCACCGAGAGCACTTATTCTGTAGCCGTGCGCAACCGAATGGGCGGTGGCCTTCGTCGGCGGACGGCGACGCCGGGGAGGATTGTCGCGAGTGCGTCGTCGGATACGCACGCAGGCCGAAAAATACCCAGCAAGAAGCGTTCGCCCCCGGCCGGCTTGGCGAACCCGGGCCTACAGACCCAGCGACTTACTGATGATGGTCTTCATGATCTCACTCGTGCCGCCGTAGATACGCGTGACACGGGCATCCGCGTACAGCCGGGCGATAGGATACTCCAGGATATAGCCGTAACCACCGAACAACTGCAGGCAACGATCGACCGTCCGGCCCTGCAGTTCGGTGCAGTAAAGCTTCACTTTTGCCGCGTCCACCGGGCTCAGCTCACCGGCGACGTGCTCGGCCAGCGCGCGGTCCACCATCGCCTGCGCCGCCTCTATTTCCGTGGCCACCGCGGCCAGTTCGAACCTGGTGTTCTGGAAGTAGCTGACCGGCTTCCCGAACACATGGCGTTCCCTGACATAGGTCACGGTGGTGTCCAGCGCGGCCCGGGCCGCGGCCAGCGAACTGATCGCGATGCTCAGCCGCTCCTGGGGCAGACCGTGGGTCAGCTGCTCGAAGGCTGCCCCCTCCTCCCCCAGCAGGTTCTCGACCGGCACCCGCACGTCGGTGAACGACAGTTCGATGGTGTCCTGCACCTTCAGGCCGATCTTCGCCAGATTGCGGCCCTTCTCGAAGCCCGGCATGCCGTCCTCGACGACCAGCAGGCTGAGCCCCCGCCGCCGGTCGGACTCGCTTCGCGAGGTTCGCGCCACCACGACCACCAGGTCGGCGAGCGCACCCCCGCTGATGAACGTCTTCGCGCCGTTGAGCACATAGTGCTCGCCGTCCCGGACCGCGGTCGTGCGCACGCCGGCCAGGTCCGAACCAGCGCCCGGTTCGGTCATCCCGATCGCCGCGAACAGGTCGCCGCTCACCAGGCCCGGGAACCAGCGCCCACGCTGCGCCTCGTCGGCGTGGTCCAGGAAATACGGAACCACCACGTCCAGGTGTACCTGTAACGTCCCCAGCGCGACCAGCGCCCGGGCGCACTCCTCGTTGATCACGGCGTTGTAGGTGAAGTCCGGCTGGTCACCTCCGCCGTATTCGGCCGGGAACGCCATCCCCAGCACCCCGAGCTTGCCCAGGTTCCGGAAGAAATCCCTGGGGACCGCACCGGCGGCCAACCAGTCGTCGAAGACGGGCACCACCTCGCGGGTGAGATAATCCCGGAGCATCTGACGGAAGCTCTCGTGGTCGGCGGTAAAACCGGTGCGCCGCATTCCCGACGTCCTCTCATGGTGTTGTGAGCAGCAGAATAGCCCCACCGGCCCTCGTCCGCCGCGAACAGTCGACAACACCGCGGAACCTCGGCCGGGTGCCACGGGCAGGGCGTGGGGCAACTGGGGTACGCATCGTAACAAAACCGTTGAAAGACGGAAATCTCAACGCGATCAGAAGCGACCAGAAACAGTGGGACGTGGGACCGGCCGCCCCGGACACCGGTCCCACGTCCCCGACCCACTCATGATCCCGTGAACGGCTCCGCGGCCTCGCGGCTACGAGATGTCTGCCTCGCGCGCTCAGCTCTTCTCGGGCACCCAGGTGGCGGGCAGCCGCTTGACACCGTTCATGAAGTTGGACAGCAGCATGTCGCGCTCGCCGACCCTGAGGTCCTTCATCCGGGTGTATATCTCCCGCACCTCAGTCTTGATCATCTGCTTGGCGAGCATGTGGCCCAGGCAGTAGTGCGGGCCACCGCCACCGAACGCCTGGTGCGGGTTGAACTTGTTGACCCGCCGTACGTCGAACGCGTCGGGGTTCTCGAACACGTCGGGGTCCCGGTTACTGGATATATACCACATGACGACCTTGTCACCCTTTTTGATGGTTTCCCCACCGAATTCGGTGTCCCGCGTCGCGGTGCGGCGGAAGTGCATCAGCGGCGGTTCCAGCCGCAGGCACTCGTTGACGGCGTCGTCCGCACGCCTGTCGAAGTCCGCCATGACGTAGGCGAGCTGGTCGGGATACTCCTGGAACAGCGAGAGCACGTGCGCCATCGAGTGCCGGGTGGTGTCGTTGGCTGCCGCGGCGAGCAGCGCGAAGAAGACGCCGACCTCCTCGACGGACAGCTTGTTGCCCTCATACTGCGCCTGGGCGACCCAGCTGAGCAGGTCGTCACCCGGATTTTCCTTGCGTTCCTTCGCCAGCTCGATCGCGAGGGTCGCCAGCTTCTGGGAGGCGTCGGCGAACACCTGGAGCGGAGAGCCGATATGCGCGTACTCGGGGTCCGCCCAGCACGCGAACTGCTCGGCCGCGTCCATCACGTACTGGATCTGCTCCGGGTCGGTG
Organism: Protofrankia symbiont of Coriaria myrtifolia; assembly: GCF_900634755.1. Classification (NCBI taxonomy): domain Bacteria; kingdom Bacillati; phylum Actinomycetota; class Actinomycetes; order Frankiales; family Frankiaceae; genus Protofrankia; species Protofrankia symbiont of Coriaria myrtifolia. The sequence continues at coordinate 3,619 of NZ_CAAAFS010000010.1, read as the reverse complement.
ATCCCCATGAAGGTCGCGAAGATCCGGCCGGGCACCTCCTTGGTGATCAAGTGGCAGAGGTCCCCCTCGCCCAGGGGCGCGACCCTGTCGATGACCTGATGGACGATCCCGCCGATGTCCTCCGACATCTTGAAGATGTTCTTCGGCGTGAAGGCGACGCTGACGACGCCCCGCATCTTGGTGTGCCGAGGAGCGTCCGTCACGATGAACGACAACATCGTCTCCAGCTGCGGGAAGTCGTCGACGAACACGCCGTCGGCGGAGCTGAACAGCTCCGTGTCCCGGGAGATGTTCTGGATGTCGCGGTACTTCACCACCGACCAGAACCCTTGGGCGTTGTTCAGGTTCGGGTCCAGGGCCTCGGGCGCCTCGTGCCAGCTGACCGGCTTGTTCTCCCGTAACCAGCGAAATGCCTCGTGATGGACGGACCGGGGCTTGGCCCAGAACTCGAGCGAGCTGAGCCGCGTGTCGACGGTTCCATCGGTAATCGTCATGGTCGCCCCTTTCTCAGGCATGTACTACAGGCCTGATCGTAATCTTCCGGGCTCCGCAGCACTCCCCTCGTAGGAGTCAACCTGGTGCCCCCATCGGGATAAATTTTCGCGGGCGTCGCCACGCCGCCGGACCTGTCCGGCACGGACCGCGCGACGAAGAGCGCGCCCCAGCGCCACGACGGATTTTCGCCGTTCAGGTCAACCTGATTCGACAACTACGATCACGACCGCCGGAACGCCGTCGCGCACCGGTATCGACGGACGGAGCCGGCCGGGCGCCACACGGTCGCCACGGCCGGCTCCTCTGGTCCGTCAATCAGTCATGCCCAGTTTTCGAGGAATGCGGTCAGAAACGAATCAGACCTCGAATGTTCCGGCCGTCCAGCATGTCCTGGTATCCCTCGTTGATGTCCTCCAGGGAATATTCCCTGGTCACCAGCTCGTCGAGCTTGAGCTGGCCGCGGTTGTACAGCTCAAGATAGCGGGGGATGTCGTGCTGCGGGTTCGAGGAGCCGAACAGCGCGCCGCGGATCGACTTCTCGTACAGCGTCAGCTCGAACAGCGACCCACTGATCGAGATGTCCGTGGGATGCCCGATCGCGGTCACCACCACCCTGCCACGCTTACCCACCAGGCTCAGCGCCTCACCGACGTACGCGCCTTCGGCGACGTCCGTCGTGATGATGCACGCGTCCGCCAGCTGCCCACGGGTCAGCTCGCTGACCAGTTCCCGTGCCGCGTCGACGGTGGCGGCCGTGTGGGTCGCGCCGAACTCGACAGCCTTCTGCCGCTTGAAGTCGACGGGGTCCAGCGCGACGACGGTCCGCGCGCCCGCGGCCCTGGCCCCCTGCACCGCGTTGACGCCGATACCACCGACGCCCATCACGACCACGGTGTCACCCGGCCGCACCTGCGCGGTGTTCACCGCGCTGCCGTAACCGGTCGGGACACCGCATCCGATCAGTGCCGCCTTGTCCAGCGCCGCACCCTGGTCGATCCTGACCACGGACGCGACCGGGACGACCGTGTATTCCGAGAAGGTCCCGAGCACACACATCTGCCCGATATCGTGACCGCGCGCGTGGAATCGGTAGGTACCGTCCAGCTGGGGGCCAAGAATAATCGCCGCCCCGAGATCGCAGAGATTCGTCAGGCCACGCGAACAGTACGAGCAGCGCCCGCAGGAGGGCAGGAAGCTCAGGACGATCGAGTCGCCTTCCACCACCTCGGTCACGCCCGGCCCGACCGCCGCGACGATACCGGCGCCCTCATGCCCACCGACGACCGGGAAAGGAATGGGGATGTCGCCGCTGACCAGGTGATAATCTGAATGACACAGACCGCTGGCGGTGAGCTTGACCAGAACCTCGCCCGCCTTGGGCAGGTCGAGTTCGACCTCCTCGACCTGCCACTTCTCTTCCAGCCCCCACAGGACGGCGGCTTTGGTCCTCATTCGGACGACCTCCTTCGGCGGTGAAGGCTCCGTCTCGAGCGCGCCAGCCGACGCCAGCCGAATGCTGCTGGCGCGCTCGAGTGCCTATCTCCACAGGATGACCTTGTGACGTGCGTAACAGTACTCCCGCCGTGTTTCCGGCGGATCTTCCGTACGAGGTGTTTCAATACCCCCGCAGAGGGATGACGATCCGCTCTCGATCATCGAAATCGTGATCGCCGCCCGATCGAGGAAGAGCAGGCCCGACGGTCATGCGGGCCGCTGCTGGCGACTCCGGGCGCGAAGGCCCACGCAACCGGACAACGACCGCTGTAGCCGCCCGCTGACGGAGCCGACCGGACACACCCTAAGCGGATCAGCCTGAGCGGATCAGCAGTGACCGGTAGTCCAGTATGAGCATGGTCCAGTACGCGCGCCACACCATTCACCGAGCGTCGTTTCGCCGAGAGCTGTTCACCCCGGCAGAAGCACTGGCACGGCTGGGATCGTGCCCCTGGCAGGGCGCCGAGCAGAAGGGAGTCGGCCGAAGGGCCGACATCGGGGGTCCGAGGGTCGTCCCCCGGGACGATATCGCGGCCTCCGGCGAAGCCGACCGGAAGTCGGCGAGCAGGCAGAACCGGCTCGTGCCCCTGGCAGGAATCGAACCTGCGGCCTACCGCTTAGGAGCTAATACCGTCCGAGCGGTGCGCCGACCTGCGTCGTTGCTGGTCGGCGCCACCCGTTTCCCTCGAAGTTAGTAGGCCATCCCCGATCTTCGCCCGACGCTCAGAACCGGTCGCCCAGGCCGAGCCGGTCATGCGCGTTGCGGGCCCGCCGGTCCTGCGCGCTGGCTGCGTACCGGTCGACCATCTGACGGGAGCGCCACCCCATGATGCGCATGAGGTCGCCCTCGGTGCCGCCGGCCTCCAGCCAGTCATCCGCCAGCGTGTGGCGGAACTGGTGGGGGTGCAGGTGCGGCAGGCCGATCCGCTTGCCCCGGCGCGAGAGCATCCGCGCCATACCGTCGCTGGTCAGCACGCGGCGGCCATCCGACGACAGCCACAGCGCGGGCAGCTTCGCGCCAGGCTGACGGGCCCGAGCCCGCAGGTAGCGGCCAAGCGCCAGCGCCGTGTTGTTGCCGATCGGCGCGTCGCGGGGGCGGCGGCCCTTGCCGAGAACGTGCAGCACCTTAGCCGTCAGGTCGACGTCGGGCACCTCCAGCTTGCCGACCTCGCTTCGCCGGCCGCCACTGTCCATCAAGCTCCGAATGATCGCGTTGTCCCGCCGCTCGATGAACTCCTTGCCCGCGCAGGTGGCCAGGAGCGCGCGGATCTGGTCGTCCTCCAGCACGGGCACCGGCGTTTCCGGCACGACCGGGGGACTCATCCGCTCCAGCGGCGACCGGTCGATCTCCTCTTCGGCGAGCAACCAGCCGAACCACTGCTGAAGCGCCCGGTACACCTGGTTGGCGTAGGCCGCGCTTCGACCTTCCGGCCGCCGGGGGCTCGGCAGGGTGCGGAAGTCGATCAGGAACTGTTCGACGTGGGCGCGGGTGATGCCGGCGGCGTCCTCGGGCGCGGCGTCACGCACGAGCAGCCAGGCGACGAACAGGCGCGCGGCGTTCAGGTAGAGGCCGCGGGTCTTCTCGGTCTTGTTCGCGGCCTCCAGGGATCGACTCCAGGAGGTCAGGAGT
>NZ_CAAAFS010000009.1:3198-3865 GCF_900634755.1 Protofrankia symbiont of Coriaria myrtifolia | reverse complement strand
CAGTAGGTGGTCGCGAGCCTTCTCCATCTCCGGGATCGCTCGGACCGCATCGGTGCCCGGTACAGCCCGGCCGGAGCGCGCGATGGCCTCCAGTGACCGGCGGATGATGCCGGGGACCTGGGCCACGTGGATGAAATAGGTCTGGGCGATCTCAGAGCGTTCCCCGGTGAAGCCCTTGACGATCGCTGTGCCCGCGTCGGTGCCCGGGATGAGTTCGGTGGCGCGGTGTCCGGCCCGGTAGGCGCCCTGGCCGAGTAGGGCGTCGTTGGCGACGTGGTCTCCGACCGCGTAGGCGATGCCGTTGGAGCAGTTGCGGGTGACGTCGCGCGGCATGCTGTCTTTCGTGGGTGCCTGTGTCGACACGATCAGGTGGATGCCGCGTTTGCGTCCCAGCCGGACGATGTCGACAAGGAGCTCTCCGATCTCCTCTCCGTGCTTCTTGTGCTGGATGGCGACGTGGGCTTCCTCCAGGAGGCACACCAGCGGGTGTAGGCCCACACCCTTGCTGGCCAACTCGCGGGTCACCGCCGGCACCTCATACTTGATCAGGAGCTGTCCGCGGGCCTGTACCTCGGCGTGGAGTTCCCGCAGGTCGGACAGGATCGAACGGATCTTGTCGGTTTCCGCGCCCATGACGTAGCGGGAGCACCGCGGCCGGAACGCCTCG
>NZ_CAAAFS010000009.1:0-2723 GCF_900634755.1 Protofrankia symbiont of Coriaria myrtifolia | reverse complement strand
TACGGGCCGGCTCCCTCGGCCAGGGCGCCCTTGTCGGCTACCCACAGGTCGAGCACCCCGGCCTCACTGCCGGTTGTGGGCCACACCTCCTTGGCCAGCCGGTGCAGCCCGGAGGCCAGATCGGCGCGGCGTGTGGAGATCCGCTCGGCGGTCACCCCGCTGGGCAGCCGGATCACCGCGTGCGTGCCCCGGCCGTCCTTGCGGGCCGTGGTCAGGTACTGCAACGGCGCGGTCTTGAGGTGGTCGCGGATCTGCGGGATACGCAGCGCCGCCAACGCCTGCGCGATCGTCGATTCATCGATGGCCAGATCGATGTCCGCATCGGACGACGTGGCCAGCCACCCGGGCATCGACTCCCCACCGCCGGCCCGGTAGGCGGCCACCAGCCACGCCGGACCCGCACCCCAGAGCACCACCCGCACGGCTACGGCAATCAGGGTGGCCACCACATCGCCGATGCCGGCCAGGGCCGACCAATATCCGTCCCAGGTCATGCCCAGCGGTCGGGTCACCGCGACGACGACGCCGGCCAGGAGCAGCAGACCGGCGAGGAACGCCACCAGGGCGATGACCGAGATGACGGCGGACCGCAGAGCGGCCGGCAGGTTCAACAGTCGCTGCCGCCGGTCGGCCTTGGCCTGTCGCAGATGGTCCAGCCACGTGGCCAGGGCCTCACCATCCCCAGCCATCCGGGCCCGCCGGATCTGCTCACGGATCGCGGCGTGGGTGGTGGCGTCGATGGCACGCTGCGCCCACACGCCGTGTCCCCGGCCGACCTGGAACGCACCCCGGGCCAACCGTCGGCCGGCGGTCAGGGCCAGGGCCTCACAGGCCGACTCTGCATCCGCTGCGGGCACGACATGGCCGGTCGCGGTGACGGGCGGCTCGATGTCGTCGGCCGTGACCTCGATGACCGCGTCATCGCCACCGGACGGCGGTACCACCGGAGTCCACGGCCGGAGCGGGACAACATCACCCACGTCGGGGTTCTCCTTACTCAGACTCACCGGCGCGGTCACCGCTGCCACCCCCCGCCAGGCGTCCAATCGGCGGGAAGCAGGAGCGTCGAGGCGCCCAGCGGGGAAATCCCGAGCGTCGTGGACACCGCCACGTCGACCCGTTCGGCCGCATCCACGATCGCCACCACGATCAGACCGGTGATCCGCAGGACCAGGACAACGACGGCCACCAGGACCACCGCGGCAGCCGCCCACAGGGGCAGCACGCGCAGTTCGGCGCGGATGTCGGGTTTCACCGCGAGGTCACCTCCGCCCGCCGCAACGCGGACAGATGGTTATGAACAGTCGACACCGTGACACCGACCAGCGGAGCCCATTCCGTGGCCAACTGCCGGTCCGACCGGGGATCGTCCGCCGGGATCCGGGCCACCAGCGCGGCCACCTGATGCCGGGTCGAGCCCCCCACAAGCCCCACCGGCCCACCGTGGCCCGCCTCCGGCCCGGCCGATGGCCCGGGTCGGTCCACGGAGGGCCCAGCCGGCGGCCCGGGGTGGTCTGCCGGTGGCCCGGGGTGGGCCGGGGTCGGCTCGACGGTGGCCACCAGCGGCCCGGCCGTGGCCTCCAGCGCCGGGGCCGGAGCTGTGGTGAGTGCGGCGAACCGTTGCCGGTAGCGGGGTGCGGCCTCGGCGAGCAGGACCAGGACCACCGGCGGGATCGAGTGCGCGACGATCGCGCCCGGATCGCCCGACGCGGCGGCGTCCCACACGTTGAGCGTCCAGGTCGCGATCCCGCAGAACCAGCGCAGCCCGGTCGCCCACCCGTCGGGACGCTCCCCGTGCCGGGACAACGCCGCATCCGCGGTGATCGCCACGAACAGGGCGATGTCCACGATCGGCGCGAGTAGCCACGCCTGCGGATCGGCGGTGCCGTGCCCGCGAGCGGCCGTGTGGACGTTCGCCAGGCTGTACACCGCGACCAGCCCGGCCACCAGCCACAGCCCGGCATCCAACGCCCGACCCAACCGGCGCGGCACCCCGCCGGCCATCACGCCACCGCCCCCACAGACGACCGCCGGCCCGCGCTGACGCCGTGAGCTTCCCGCCGGGGCGGAACCGGCCGGGCGGCCCGGCCCAACGCACGCTCCGCCGTGGTCAGACCCGCCGGTCGATACGGGCGGCCCGCCAGATACCAGGCCGCGACCCGGTCCAGCGTCACCGCCGCCACCAGATCGAACGCGTCCGCCAGCTCGTCACGAGGAGCACCGGCCACACGGGCCTGGGCCTGCGCGACCCGCACCCGCGCTTCAACATCGACCGCGGCGGCATACACCCGCAACCGGTCATCACCGGTACGGCCGGCCAGCGTGGTCACCGCCGCCCAGTGATCCGCCACCGCGGCCAGGTAGTCAGCCACCCCGACGGCGAACCGCTCCTGTGCACCCGGTACGGGAGCAGCCCCGGCACCGGTGGACACGGCGGCACCCCGCGACCGACGCAGACTGACAGGCGTGGTGCTCACTGGCCCGTCTCCATACCCGCGACCAGCACACGCGCCTGGTCGACCGCACCCGGGTCGTCCAGCGTCGCCCACACCCGCACCGGATAACCCGCAACCGTCGCGGACGCCTGCACGGTCAGACTGCCGTTGTCGTACTCGTGGTCCACCGCCACCGGTACACCCAGCAGCCGCGCCACAGCCTCCACCTCAGCCAACGTGCCGGTATCCTGCGCTGCGCTACCAGGCTCCGTCGTCTGCCAGGGGCCT
>NZ_CAAAFS010000008.1:0-3137 GCF_900634755.1 Protofrankia symbiont of Coriaria myrtifolia | reverse complement strand
GAGCGCCGGGGCCTCTGTGTCAAGACGGTTGAACTGTCTTAAGACAGTGCCATCGCTGTCGTGTCGTGTCAAGCCACCGTCTTGAGACGGATGGATACGCTGATGCAGTGGAAGAGTCAGGGGCCCCAGTCAGCGACAGGCGTCACGCCAGCCACCGCGTCGCCGATCAACTCGAAGCCGCGATCGATGCGGGCAAGTACCCGCCGGACCGCCCGCTTCCGTCCTACCGGCGGATCGCCAACGACTACGGCATCGCGATCAACACGGCTCAGGCCGCCGTTCGACTGCTGAGCGCCAGAGGGCGCGTGCACATCAAGGCAAACAGCGGCGCCTACGTCTGTAACGAGCCCCGCGCGCCGGCGCCAGGCGAAGAGCTGCGCGAGATTCAGACGGATGTCGCCAGACTCCGAAAACAACTGAACGATGTTTCTACCGGACTCGCCGAAGTTGAGCGTCGTGTCGACGAGGCGATGAACCATCTCACCTCGGAGGACAAATGAGTCGGCCGGCCGAAGGCGCCATTCGGTTGATTCGTGCATGTCCCAAGAATGACCGCTCAACGACTCACCGCACAGGTGACAGCCGGTACAGGCAGGGACAGGACATCCGTCCATGGACATCAGGACAGCGGTCATGGACATAGGGACATCAAGCACGGCGACGACATCGGCGCCCACACCGAACCGCGTGCTCCTTGAGCTGCGAACGTCGCACGGATGGGGAAGACCCCGCCTGGCGAAGGAGCTACACCGGTTCTGCCTGTCCAAAAGTTGGCCGTCGCCCGGCGAAGAAAACATCAAGAAACAGATATACCGGCTGGAAAGTGGGCAGATAAGATCGCCCGACGAATTCTACTCGCGACTGTACTGCCAGTTCTTCGAAAAAAGCCCGCACGACTTATTCGGCAGCCTGCGACCTGTCAGCGAGTCATCGACCTTTAAGCTCTCCAGTCACAAGTTCATCCCGATCTATGTTGGCGCCCAGGCCGCCGAAAACATCAGGACGGCGGTACGGGCGTCACCCGCCGACCGACAGTGGACCGAGTGCTATTCAACGCCGGTTACCGACGGAGACGCAGGGACTTGCACCATGTACGTATGGCCCTTCGGGGTCGTGGTTTACCACTTGATTGAGGACCTGACACCGTCGTCTGTAGCCGAGATCTCCGCCTGGCGCCGCGTCTCCTACCCGGAGAACATCGATTGGGCTACCCGCCACCTCGAAGAACGCATCGAAGCCCCCGTGCGCGATGAGCCGTACGTCTTGAGCACCTACTGGGTCGAGTCGGCGCCATGGGATGGAACCCGTCTCGACAGCGCACTTCGGCTTCTGTGTATCCCCCGTGTCCTGCTCGAACGCGAGGATGACCACCAAGGATCGTCTCAGGCACATGCCGAACTCGTCGAGCAGTCGCTACTACGGGAAGGATTCAACCACCCCGAAATCATGGAATTCGGAATGAAAGGGATATCGTTCGGGTTCGCATCGTGGTCGGGCATTGTCTACCACCCCACCGCATCGGCACGAGCACTGACTGAACATGAGCTCATCTCATGCGAACTGTCGGTGCAAGCCGCATGGTCCTACTGTAATTCGATACGATCAGCAGTCGAACGGGGACGAGATCCGGTCGTACCCGCCGAATATGGATGGCGGTTCGTGAGGGGACTTCGGTCCAGGCTGACCACCGAACGCCCGCAGGAGACGTCACAACACCGATCGATGCGTGAAGCGATCGTAGAAACGAGCGGCCTGTCTCGACACCTTGCCCACGCGGTTGAGACGTTACGAGAAGCGGCAGACGGAGGGCAAGGATGAACAGCAAATCACCGGTGCTGGTAGTGATCGACGTTCAGAACGGATTCCTGACCGAACACTCACGGCCCGTTGTACCGATTATCGTGGATCTTGTCCAACGCTGGCATGATGCCGGTCGCGCCACCATCTTCACGCGGTACCTCAACTTCCCCGGAAGCCCATACGAGCGGCTGATGGGCTGGACCCAGCTACGCGAGTCACCGGCAACAGACATCGTCGATGATCTGATACCCCACGCCGCGAAAGCAACCGCGGTGGTCGACAAGACGATCTACACCCTCTTCAACGAGGAAGGCACCGCACTGATCAAGGAACATGGCTGGACTGACCTCTACATCTGCGGCATCGACACGAACAGTTGCGTCCTCAAGACTGCTGTAGATGCCTTTGAGCGCGACCTGACACCGTGGATCGTGACAGACGCGAGCGCGAGCCACTCCGGGCCGGATGTCCACGATGCGGGCATCCTCCTGGCCACTAAGTTCATCGGCCGTCGCCAACTCGTGACACAAGCCCAGATCCCGATCACTCTTTGATCAGATCTCGGAGACCGGCGCTACGCCGAACGGGACACCGGCCGAGCCGCCACGCTCCGGACTGCGCGCGGCGCCGGGGCGCCGTGCTCGCCGGGCGCGTCGCACGGATGCCGAAAGTTAGTAGGACTGCGACCGGAGCGCTTCTCGACGATCGGCGGCGCCGGCTGCATCCGCGCAGGTCAGACGGGCTGTGTGCCCCTGGCAGGAATCGAACCTGCGGCCTACCGCTTAGGAGGCGGTCGCTCTATCCACTGAGCTACAAGGGCGGGGCTACTACAGGAACAGGACCACAAGGGCGGGCCTGGCATCGTGAGGAGGCCCGACGGCATCCCAGCTTACGCATCATCCGTCGTCCCGGTCGTACGTGGCCGGTCACGTGGGCGGATCAGATGGGACGAGTCACAGCGTCAGAGAAGCCTCGGCCACCATCCGTCACCATCCGTCCTGTTGCCGATCACTACCGTGATCGACACTCATAGCAGCTCTCGCGGCAGGCAGACACCGGCAGCGTGTAGCGCGGCACGGGCCGCCGCGAGCCGCGTCCTGGCCTACGCCCAGCCGTGACCATGGCCCGGGAAGGGGCGATCGGAACGGGGCCGCCCGGGGCGGTCAGCCAAGCTGTTCGGCCAGCTCGACAAGCTCCTTGCATTTCGGGCATACCGGGAACCGCTGAGGATCACGCACCGGCTCGAACCTGTAACCACACAGCGCGGTCACGCGTCCACCTTCGATGGAAGCCCGGACGATCTCCTCGTGGCGCGCGTAGTGGGCGAAGTCGTTACC
>NZ_CAAAFS010000007.1:0-28688 GCF_900634755.1 Protofrankia symbiont of Coriaria myrtifolia | reverse complement strand
CTTCCGGCGAGCTGACCCCATGACGCTCCTTCCCTATGGACAGCGAACCTCAGGTTCGCTGTCCACGGAAGCGGGATCACTCCAACCCTCGTCCGTGCTGCCGTGAGTGGTCTCCGGTGCGATCTGGGTCGAGCTCATACACCGCAGTGTATGACTCGCGCCGAGACGCCGATCCGCCGATCCCGCCGGCTGGTTCCCACCGGCGACCGGCCCGCCGGGTCGGACTGGCCGACGGCGATCCGGAGCAACCACACAGGACCGCACGAGGCCCCTGGCAGGCCTTGCGGACGATCCGGCCGGTCGAGGCCCGGCAACGGACAACCAGCCTGGGAACGGCGCGGACAGGACGGCCCTCGCACCTAGGTGGGTCCGCCCTCACAGGCGTACCCTTGAAGCTGGACGAAGGAGCCCGGTGACTGGACTGATCGACAGTACCGAGATGTACCTCCGTACCCTCTATGAACTGAGGGAAGAGGGCATCCCGCCGCTGCGTGCGCGCCTGGTGGAAAGACTGCACGTCAGTGCTCCCGCGGCCAGCGAGTCCACCTCACGACTGGCCAGCGAGGGTCTGGTCGCCCTCGCCAACGACCGCACCGTGCAGTTCACCGAGAAGGGGCTGGTCCGCGCGACCGCGGTCATGCGCAAACACCGCCTCGCCGAACTGCTCCTCACCGAGGTGATCGGTCTGGACTGGGCACTCGTCCACAACGAGGCCTGCCGGTGGGAACACGTGATCTCCGACGAGGTGGAGGCGCGGCTCACCGAAATACTCGGTGACCCGAAGAAATGCCCGTTCGGGAACGTGATCCCGGCAGGTTCGTTCGACCGCCCGGTGGGGCCGCGGCCCCCGGCACCGCTGAGCCTGCTGGCCGCCACCGACTTCACCAGCTCCAGGACGACCTCGGTCACGGTCAGTTGGATCTCCGAACGATTGCAGACGGACGAACGAACCATGCGTCAGCTCCGGGACGGCGAGGTGCTACCTGGCGCCAGGCTCGTCATCCGCGGGGGCGGTGACATCGTCGAGGTCCTCTCCTCGGACGCGGTCGCCCTGGCTGAGGAGGCCAGCACCTCGGGCCAGAACCCAGGGCAGGAAGCGCCAACCACCGAGATCTCACGGCGTGCGGCAGGGCTCGTGTACGTCGAACACTCTGACGCCGCCCCTCACACCTGAGCGCATACGTAGCGTCATCATCCGGCGCGAGGCCTGGGCACCGGCCGGGTTCAGGCACCGGGGCGCACCGCGCCGGCGTACGTCTCCCACCAGACCGGTTCGAGGCGGATCACCGTTCCCGTTCGCGGCGCGTCGATCATGCTCCCGTTGCCGACGTAGATCCCCACATGGTGTAGATCCTCGCCGAAGAAGACCAGGTCGCCCGGTATGAGTTCGCCGCGGGAGACCCGGCGTCCCTCGTTCCACTGGGCACCGGTGAAATGGGACAGGGCGACTCCTGCCTTCGCCCACACCCACTGGGTGAGCCCCGAGCAGTCGAAGGCGTCCGGCCCGGCCGCCCCCCACACATACGGCTTGCCCAGCTGCGCACGGGCCTGCGCGACCGCGACCACCGCCCCGCCGCTCCCGATCGCGGGCGGGCGGGCCGGCGCGACGGAGGTACCGGTGGATCCGAGGCTGGTGCTGCCGATCAGGTCGCTGCGGCTGCGCAACTGGTCCCGCTCGGCCGCGGCCGCCCGCGCCTGCGCCTGCGCGGCCGCGGCGGCCGCCAGCTCGCCCGCCCGACGGGCCGCCTCCTCGCGGGCATGCGCCTGGCGGACAAGCTCGGCGTGCCGGGCGACCAGATCGTCGAGCAACGCACGTTGCGCCGTCACCGACGCCTCGATGCGCTTCTTCCGCTCTTCGAGGGAGGCGGTTTCGCGCTGCCGCTCGGCAAGCGCCTCCTGCGCGGCAGCCTGCGCGCCGGTCAGGTCGTGGCGGGCCGAGCGCAGTTCGATCTCAGCGGCCCGGCCACGGCGGGCGAGGGAGTCCATCGCGCCCACCCGGTCGAGCGCCGTGCCGGGGTCACCGGAGAACAGCACCGAGAGCTGTTCGAGACCGCCCGAACGGTAGGTGGCGGATCCCAGCGCGCGGCGTCTGTCCGCCGCGGCCCGCACAGCGTTCCCCGCGCGTCGGACGTTCTCGGTGGCCGTCGATACGGCCTGCTCGGCGGCGCTCAGCCGCAGCCGCCCGGCATTGAAGGCTTCGGTCGCCGCCTCGGTCGAGTGAGTCAGTTCGGTGAGCTGCTGCTGGGCAGCCGCTATATCTCTGTTGATCGTGTCGATGTCGTCGGCTCTGGCCGACGTGGCGGCGCCCGGTAGCAGTATGATCCCCCCAGCGAGAATGCTGATCAGACCCAGGGCTCCCGGAAGCCGTCCGAACACCCGGCGACAGCTCCCTGGGACCTCCGGGACGGCCAGCGCATCCCCTGGGGCGGCAAGGACACGGCCCGGCCCTCGCAACGCGCGGCGCTCGCGAGATCTCCGGACGAACGAGACACGCCAACCGGTGTCACCGCAACGGTAGCAATCCGTAGCCAAACCATCACACACAGAGAAGCACGGTAGCCCGTCAGAGCAAGTAGGATCACGCAAACGCGCCGGAAGTCACGAAGGGCGATGTGATGCTCGCCACGGCTCCGTCAGAACGAGCCACGAATCGCCCAATTTAGCGATTTCACATATCGGAAACAGGGAAGATACCGATCCGGAACAGATCCTATCGAATCTTCGGCCGAAGGATCCGGGACGGCGGGTGGGCCGCGGACCGGTGAGCATGATCCACGCGGGCACGCGGGGCGACCGACGGGAGAGACATGGCTGCATTGGACACGGGCGACACCGCCTGGATACTCGCAAGCTCGGGAGCGGTACTGCTCATGACCCCCGGGCTCGCGTTCTTCTACGGTGGCATGGTCCGGGCGAAGAACGTTCTGGGCATTCTGGTACAGAATTTCTTCACTATTGGCATCGTGACCCTCGTCTGGACCGTCGTCGGCTACAGTATCGCCTTCGGTTCCGGCAACAAGTTCTGGGGCGGCTTCGACTTCGTCGGTCTGCAGGATCTGACCGCAAGCGACACGACGATACCGGCGGTCGTTTTCGTCTCCTTCCAGATGATGTTTGCGATCATCACACCCGCTCTCATCACCGGCGCCTCCGCGGACCGGATAAAATTCAGCGCCTTCGCCGTTTTCGTCGTCCTGTGGTCCGTCCTGGTCTACTCGCCGATAGCCCACTGGGTCTGGGCGAGCACCGGCTGGCTGTACAAGCGCGGCGCGCTGGACTTCGCCGGTGGCACGGTCGTCCATGCCAATGCCGGTATCGCGGCGATCGTCCTGGCTGTCGCGCTCGGGAAGCGCCGGGGCTGGCCCGCCGGTGACTTCCGGCCGCACAACGTCCCGTTCGTCCTGCTCGGCACCGGCCTGCTGTGGTTCGGCTGGTTCGGTTTCAACGCCGGCTCGGCTCTCGGCGCCAACAAGGTGGCCGGGTACGCCTTCCTGAACACCCAGATCGCCACCGGTGTGGCCCTGCTCGGCTGGATCGCCGTCGAACGGCTGCGCGACGGCAAGGCCACCGCCCTGGGCGCCGCCTCCGGAGCCGTCGCCGGCCTGGTCGCGATCACCCCCGCGTGTGGTTTCGTCTCGCCGTTGGGCTCCATCGCGGTCGGCGCGATCGCCGGCGTGGTGTGTGCGCTGGCCACCGCCATCAAGGGCAGGGTGGGGATCGACGACTCGCTCGACGTCGGCGCCGTCCACCTGATCGGCGGTGTCCTGGGCGCGCTGCTGACCGGGCTCTTCGCCACCGTCGACACGAACCCGAACGGCAAGGACGGTGTCTTCTACGGCGGCCCCTGGAGCGTTTTCGGTGAGCAGGCGCTCGCCGTCGGGGCAACCGTCGCCTACTCCGCCGTCGCGACCGCGATCATAGCTTACGCAATCAAGTTCGTCTGGGGGCTCCGGGTGAGCGACGAGGAGGAGGAAATCGGCCTCGACGAGTCGCAGCACGGCGAGACCGCCTACCGCCTCACCTTCACCGGGGGCGGTACCGGTAGCGGCGGCGCGTCCGGGTCGGCTACTCCGGTGCAGGTATCCGAGGAGGTCAAGGCGTGAGCGTGAAGCTGGTGACCGCGGTGATCAAACCGTTCAGGCTGGAGGACGTGAAAACCGCGCTGGAAAACCTCGGGATACACGGTCTGACCATCTCGGAGGTCCAGGGCTTCGGCCGGCAGAAGGGCCACACCGAGGTGTACCGGGGGGCCGAGTACAAGGTCGACTTCGTCCCGAAAATAAAGATCGAAATCCTCGTCGAGGACGACGCCGTCGAGGAACTGGTAACCGCCATCACCACGTCCGCCCAGACCGGGAAGATCGGCGATGGCAAGATCTGGGTGGTACCGGTCGAAACCGTCCTACGGGTACGCACCGGTGAACGCGGATCGGACGCGCTGTAGCGTTCCGGAGCCATCCGCCGCCGGCGGCGGCACGAAAGAAACACCACCGCGCCGCCGCCGGCCCTGCCGGACCTGCTGCCCACGTCCGGTGACCGACGGCCTGATCGGTGTGGGCCGTCGACCGCCGGACCGGCCGGAGACTCTCCTGATGGTCAGGGACACTCTTCTCACAGCGAACAGTGATGAACTACCGACAGCGATGAACTTGGTCAGCCCCTGGTGACGAACCGACTGGCGGCGCTCACCGGCCGCTCCGAGGAGTTCGGCGGCATCGTCGGACCAGCGCTGCGCCACGCTCTCATGGGCATCGCGGACACCACTTTGCGTGACCTCTTTGGCGAGCCGGGCCCCGGCGTCGCCCTGCTGGCGGTCGGTGGCTACGGACGGGGCGAACCCGTCCTCGGCAGTGATCTCGACCTCGTCCTGCTACACGACGGCCGCCGGGACGACGTCACCGGCATCGCCGACACCCTCTGGTATCCGCTCTGGGACGCCGGGATCGGCCTCGACCACAGCGTCCGTACCGTCGACGAGGCCGTCGCGGTCGCCGACGACGACCTGAAGGCAGCGCTGGGCCTGCTGACGGCCCGCCCGATCGCCGGTGACCGCGTCCTCGTGGGGTCGCTGCTCGAGCGCGTCCGCGCCCGTTGGCGGGCCCGCTCCCCCCATCGCCTGCCCGAACTCGCGGACCTGGTCGCCGACCGGGCCCGCCGCCACGGCGACGTCGCCTTCCTGCTCGAACCGGACCTGAAACAGGCCCGCGGTGGTCTGCGGGACGTCCATGCCCTGGCCGCGCTCGCCACCGCGTGGGCCGCCGAGACCCCGCCCGCGCGGGTACTCGAAGCGCACCGGGTGCTCCTCGACGCCCGTGGCGAGATCCGCCGGCTCGCGCACGGCCGCCGGCAGGACCGGCTGCTGCTGCAGGACCAGGCCGCCGTCGCGGCCGCTCTGGGCTATCCCGACCAGCTCGCGCTCGCCCACGCCACCGCCGACGCGGGCCGTACGATCTCCTGGACCTGGGACACCACCTGGTACCGGGTCTCGGCAGGCCTGCGCTCGTCCGCGCGCCGGCGCCCCGGCCCCCCGGTCCGCCGGCCCCTCGACCAGGACGTGGTCGAGCAGGACGGCGAGGCGCAGCTCGCTCGGGACGCCGATCCCACCCGCGATCCCGCGCTGGTCCTGCGGGCCGCCGCCGCGGCGGCCCGGGCCGGCATCCCCATCGGCCGATACGCCCTCAACCGGCTTGCCCGCGAAGCCCCACCCATGCCGGCACCGTGGCCGGACGCGGCACGGCAGGCCCTGGTGGCCCTGCTCGCCACCGGCCCAGCCATGATCGGCGCCATGGAGGCACTCGACCAGGTCGGGCTGCTCGTCCGGCTGCTGCCCGAGTGGGAGGCGGTGCGCAGCAGGCCGCAGCGCAATCCCTACCACCGCTTCACCGTCGACCGGCACCTGCTGGAGACAGCCGCCGCCGCGGCGGCGTCGACCCGCGAGGTCGACCGGCCCGACCTGCTGCTGCTCGGCGCCCTGCTGCACGACATCGGCAAGGGCCGGCCCGGCGACCACACCGACGTGGGAGTCAAGATCGTCCACGATCTCGCGCCACGGCTCGGGCTCCCGCCGGCGGACGCCGACGTGCTGGTCACGATGGTGCGCCAGCACCTCCTGCTCATCGAGGCCGCGACCCGGCGGGACATCGACGACCCGGCGACCATCGAGGCGGTGGCCCGGGCCGCCGGCAGCCCCCGGATCCTCGGCCTGCTGCACGCCCTGACCGAGGCCGACGCACTCGCCACCGGCCCGACGGCCTGGAGCCCGTGGAAGGCACGGCTGGTGGGCGACCTGGTGGAGCGGGCGATGGCGGTCCACAGCGGCGGGCGTGCGCCGTGCCCGCCCGCCCTCACCGACCGTCAACGGGCTCTTCTCACGCTCCCGGACGACTACCACGTGGCGGTCAACCCGCTGCCGGACGACTCGATGTTCGAGATCGTGGTGGTGGCGCCCGACCGTCCCGGGCTGCTGGCCGCCACCACGGGAGTGCTCGCCGTCAACCGGCTGGACGTACACCGTGCCTCCGCCCGCGGCGAGAACGGCCGGGCGCTGTTGCAGGCGGCGGTGGCGAGCACGCACGACGGGGGGCCCAGCGCCGGGAAGCTGCGCGGTGACCTGCTGCGGGTCCTCGCCGGCCGGGTCGACCTGGACGCCAGGATCGCCGGCCGGGAACAGGCATACGCGGCCGCCCGGCGCCGGCTGCCGCCCGCGCCACCAAAAATCATTTTTGACGACTCCGGATCCGACACGGTGGTCGAGATACGGACGCCCGACCGTGCCGGGGTGCTGTTCCGGATGGTCCGCGCGCTCACCGACGCCGGGCTCGGCGTGCGTACCGCGATCGTGGCCACGATCGGTCTCGACGTCGTGAACGCCTTCTACGTACGGGAGGCCGACGGCAGCACCGTGGGGAGGCCCGGGCGGCGGGAGGAGGTGGCGAACCGCGTCCTGGCCGCGCTCGGATGAGCGCCCTGTGTCCGAGCGTGCCGTCCGCGGATGCGCCGAGCGCCCGGCCTCGCCGGAGCCGTCCGCGGGCCCGGGAGAGGGCGGCAAAGTCACACCGGAGGTGGTGGCTATACTCAGAAAGCACGTTGGAGGCTTCGCCTAGTCCGGTCTATGGCGCCGCACTGCTAATGCGGTTGGGGGTAACCCCCCTCCCGGGTTCAAATCCCGGAGCCTCCGCTCTTCGCTCACGGCGTCGACCCGTCCGGTTGGCGCCGTGACCAGGCAAAACGCTCTTTTTGATCAGTTTTCGTCGAACCGTTCATGATCTTCGTAGGCGCGTTGTGGGCATGTCGCACCGTCCACAGGATCGCCGCTGAGATCGTCTCGGCCGCCTGCTGACCGGCCGAGCGCAGCAGGTCGGTGTACAGCGCACCCGCGACCGATGGCGCTGAGTAACCGATGGCGCTGAGTAACCGATGGCGCTGAGTAACCGAGCCGCTCGGACACGAGGGCGAGATCGGCGCCGTCGGCGAAGCGGATATACACGGACGAATGCTGGAAACCGTGCGACCGTCGGCGGGACGGCAAGCAGCCACCAATCTCGTCATTCACCCACGAAGTCGACCGGCGGCGGCCGGTCCGCCGACATACGCGTCATGATTCGCGGCACTGGTATGGCGTGAAGCCTGCGAGCGGGGGCATCACCGACTCGACCACGCACTTCGGCGACCGACGCCCGTATCCGCGGGAGTCGGTCATGTTCGAGAGCCCGATGACTCGAAAGGAGCTGCCATGCGTTTCGCGGCAACGCCGGCGGGCCACGCTCAGGGCCGTACCACGAAGGTTCAATGGTGGTATCTGCTCGCCGCAGGGATCGCCTTTGTCCTTTTTGCGCTGGCAATTCCACAGTTCGGTCTGACCACGGTTCGCTCGGTCGCCATACTTCTGGGAATCGTCCTGCTCCTCAGCGCCGCCAGTGAACTGCTGGCGGCGTCGGTGACAGCGCGGGACTGGCGATGGTCCCATGTCCTGCTCGCCGTCCTCCTCGTCGCCGGCGGTATAGTCGCGCTGGTCTGGTCCCGCCCGACCTTCCCGGTGGTGGCCAGGATCGCGGCCTGGTACTTCCTGATCAAAGGTGTTTATGACATCGTCAACTCCTTCGTCGCGAGACGGGCCGAACGTTACGGCGCGGCCGGGGAGGACCCTCGCGGAACAGCCCAGTGGTGGATGCCGCTGGCGATCGGCGTACTCGAGATCGGTGTCGGTTTCTGGGCCGTCAGCTATCCGCGGTTCTCGATCTCTCTGCTGGTCCTGTGGGTGGGGCTCGCGGCCCTCGCCACAGGCCTGACGAAAATCGCGATGTCCTTCCGGAAACGTGGCCTCCGAGGGGACCTTCCGGCCTTTTCCGAAGGTCATCTCCCGCCGGTGGGATTCGGTACCGGTGCAACCCGCGAGTCCGGACGAGCGGAGGCCGGACGAGCGGAGGAGAGCCGAGCCCGCAGATCTCTTTCGGAAGGACGGTGACATAAATCCTGGAAAATGGACATAAGCCTCGGGAGGGGCGGTGACACACGTTCCGCCCCTCCCAGAAACGGGCCCTGACGAGGGAGCACCATGCGTAGCCGGTCTCCAGGTCACCGACGCGATCCGCGGAAATCCGCTCGCGGGTTCGCGGCAGGCTCGACCGCCATCGTCGCCACGGGCCGACCCATACGACGGGCCGGGGACGTCGGTCCCTGGCCCGTTCTCGACCGCGATGCTTCCCGGTCGCGGGCTTCCCGGTCGCGGGCTTCCCGGTCGCGGGCTTCCCGGTCGCGGGCTTCCCGGTCGCGGGCTTCCCGGCGGTGAGCGCGTAGAGGGGGCACTGGCCATGAGGCCGTCGGCGATGGCCGATCGACCGTGACGGGCCGGTCGGCCATCTTCAGAGCGGTCTGTCACGGTCGGGATTCGACTGTCGGAGTCCCGGCTGCCCAAGGCTGACACGGGGCATGGTGGACACATCCCGTTTTGTCGGCATCACGCCGTATCGTACTTACATGCGCCTGACACTCACCGTGGCTTACCCAGCCCAGGACGTCAGCGCGGACATCCTGCTCGACACCGATCCGGACGTGCCCGTCGGTCTGATCGCCGACACGCTGGTACGGCACGTCCGTCCGAGCGTGCCGGCTCTCCCCACACGTCGACCACGCCTGTTCGTCGAGGGCCGTGCGGTCGGCGAGACGCTCACCGTCGGCGACTCACCGATCCGGGACGGCGTTCTGATCAGCATTGACTCACCAGCGGCCTGTCTTCCGCCCGAACCACCGGGCCTGGTCGAGGTCCGTGTGATCAGCGGGCCGGGTGCCGGGGTCGTCCACCGGCTCGGCCCCGGTGAGTTCACGGTCGGCACCGCGGAGACCTGCGCCGTGCGCCTGGACGACCCGGACACCGCCGCCGAAGCCATGACGATCACCGTGACGGTGGACGGCGCATGCCGGATCACACCGGCCGTCACCTCTGTCACCTCTGTCGGCCCTGTCGGGCCGGACACCGGCGGCGTGCTCGTCGAACGTGAGCCCCTGGTCGGCGCGGTCGACCTGCCCGCCAGCAGCACCCAGCTCACGGTCGGATCCGTGCTGCTGGCGATAGGCGCTCCGAGCCGGGCGGACGCCGCGCTCAAACCGTCCGACGACGGGACGGGGCTGGACTTCAACCGGCCGCCCCGGCTGCTGCCGCCGATCCGGCGGACACGGTACAAGCTGCCCGGCGAGCCGTCCGAGCCGGAGCGGCGTCCCATGCCGCTCCTGATGGCGACGCTTCCGCTGGTTGCGGGCGTCACGATGGCCTTTGTCCTCCGCCAGTACTACTTCCTGCTGATGGCTGTCATCGGCCCACTGGGTATGATCGGCATGTACGTCTCGGGTAACCGGCACGGCAAGCGCAGCTACCGTAAACAGCTGGCCGAATATCACAAGCGGCGTCAGGACGTCGAGGCCGACGCCGAGCAGGCGCTCCTCGCCGAACGCACAGCCCGCCGCGGCGACTTCCCCGACCCGGCGAGCGTTCTGCTCACCGCCACCGGGCCACGCGGACGCCTGTGGGAACGCCGCCGGGACGACCCCGACTATCTGCACCTGCGGCTGGGCACCGCCGACCTGCCGAGCGAGGTCGTCATGGAGGACCCGGCCGCACAGGAACACAAACGCGAGATCACCTGGACAGCCCCCGACGTCCCGGTGACGATCGCCCTGCCCGAACGCGGCGTTGTCGGTATCGCCGGCCGCGGCGACCTCCCGCGGGTGCTGGCCTGTTGGCTGGCCGCGCAGGCGGCCGTCCTGCACAGCCCACGCGATCTCGCGATCTGCGTGCTCACGGACAGCTCCGGCAAGCAGGCCTGGGACTGGGTGCGCTGGCTGCCACACTGCCGCCCAACCGAAGGCCAGGACACCACCGTCCTGCTCGGGACGGACGACGAGTCGCGGGCCCGGCGGGTCGGGGAGCTGCTCGGCCAGCTGGGTACGCGGGCCGAGGCACGGGCGCGGCCGGGCGGTGCGAACCCGCTCACCGACGGCCCGGACGTGCTGGTCATCATGGACGGAGCCCGCCGGTTACGCTCCATCCCCGGCGTGATCTCCCTGCTGCGGGACGGGCCGGCGCTGGGCATCCGCTCGATCTGCCTGGACCGCGACATCCGGCTGCTGCCCGAGGAATGCCAGGCCGTGGCCGAGGAGACCCCGACAGGCCTGCGGGTCGTGGAGACCCGCACCGAGATCGTCCACGACGTCCGCCCGGACCTTCTCGCCACGGCGGCCTCCCCCGATCCCGAGCTGACGCTCACGGTCAGTGGTGCCGCGGCCTGGTGCGAACGTCTTGCCCGCGCTCTGGCGCCGGTACGCGACGTCGGCGGGGACGATGAGGGATCACTTCCGGTCTCCGCCCGCCTCCTCGATGTGATCAACCTGGAGCCTCCGACCGCGGCGGCGGTGGCCGCCCGCTGGCAGGTCCTTCCCCGCAGCACCGCCTTCCCCGTGGGCCTCTCCCTCGACGGCCCGCTCACGCTGGACCTGCGCCGCGACGGCCCGCACGGGCTGATCGCCGGTACTACCGGCTCTGGCAAGTCCGAGCTGCTGCAGTCGATAGTGGCGTCACTGGCTGTGGCCAACCGGCCGGACGCGATGGTGTTCGTACTCGTCGACTACAAGGGCGGCAGCGCCTTCGCCGACTGTGTCCGGCTCCCGCACACCGTCGGCATGGTGACCGACCTCGACACACATCTGGTAGGCCGCGCCCTGGAATCGTTGTCGGCGGAGCTACGGCGGCGTGAGCACATCCTGGCCGATGCCGGCGCGAAGGACATCGAGGAGTACACCCTCCTGGTCACCGCCGGCGACGCACGGGCACGCGGCGGCGGGCCACTGCTGCCGCTGCCCCGGCTGCTGCTGGTCATCGACGAGTTCGCCTCGCTCGCCCGGGAACTGCCCGCCTTCGTCACCGGTCTGGTCAACATCGCGCAACGAGGTCGCTCGCTGGGCATCCACCTGCTGCTCGCTACGCAGCGGCCCAGCGGCGTGGTGTCTCCCGAGATCCGCGCGAACACGAACCTGCGGATCGCGCTGCGCGTCACCGACGCGTCGGAGAGCACTGACGTCATCGGCACACCCGACGCGGCACGCATCTCGCCGTCGACCCCCGGACGGGCTTACGCCCGTCTCGGGCACGCATCCCTGGTCCCCTTCCAGTCCGGACGGGTCGGAGGCCGCCGACCCGCTGGCACCGCTGGCACCGCTGGCACCGCTGGCACCGCTGGCACCGCTGGCACCGCTGGCACCGCTGGCACCGCTGGCACCGCTGGCACCGCTGGCACCGCTGGCACCGCTGGCACCGCTGGCACCGCTGGCACCGCTGGCACCGCTGGCGATGATCTGACTCCGCCCTGGGTCACCGCGCTGACCTGGACCGCGTTGGGACAGCCTGCGCCGGCTCCCCCTCGGCCACGGACGGCCGACAACGAGATCACCGATCTGAAGACGCTCGTCGAAGCGGTCCGGGACGCGTCCACCATCCTGAGGGTCGAACCCGGGTGCAGCCCCTGGTTACCACCGCTACCGGAACGTCTTACCCTACGGACAGTCACCACATCCACGTCCGAATCCAGCTCTGAGGGACCACACGTCGTCTCCCGGCGGCCGCACAGCGGCGGTATCTCCTCGCAGCCGCACAGTGGTAGCCCGGGCATGCTGCCTCCCGTCCCGATCGGACTGGCAGACCACTGCGACCGCCAGGCGCAGCTTCCCTACACGATCGACATCGACAACGGGGGCCACCTGCTGTTCGTCGGTGCGCCACGGTCCGGACGGTCGACGGCTCTGCGTACCATCGCCGGCTCGATAGCCGCGTCCATCTCCTCCAAAGATGTGCACCTGTACGCGTTGGACTGCGGCAACAACGCTCTGGCGCCGCTGGTTCACTTACCGCACACCGGAGCCGTGGTCAGCCGGGACACGCCGGAACGGGTCCAGCGGCTGCTCACCCGAATCATCGGCGAGATCGTCGAACGCCAGGAGATCTTCGCCGTCCGGGGATACGCCGATCTCGCCGAGCAGCGATCGGCCGATCCTGAACATCCGTTACCGTATCTGCTCCTGCTGATCGACCGGTTCGAAGGTTTTCTGGCCTCCTTCGAGGAAGCCGACGGTGGAGCGCTTGTGGACATGCTGACCCGGGTCCTGCGGGAAGGGCCGTCCGTCGGCATCCGGGTCATCATGACCGGCGACCGGCGCAGCGCCTCCGGACGGTTCAGCGCGGCGATCGAGAACAGGTTCATGCTGCGGATGGCTGACAGGTCCGACTACACACTGGTGGGTCTCGCACCCGCGGCTGTACCGGACAACCTGCCGCCAGGCCGGGGGTTCCAGCTCGAAGGATCGGTCGAGACCCAGATCGCCCTGCTCGACGACGATCCGTCCGGTCGGGCGCAGGTGGCGGCGCTGCACCGGCTGGCCGAGGCGGCTGCCGCGCGAGACGGCGTACCGGCCGGGCCAGGCACCGGTGCCCGTGAAGACCACGGCCGCCCGTTCCGCATCGACGTGCTGCCAGCACGTATCACGGTCACCGAGACCGAGGCGCTGCGTCCGGAGTCGGAACACAGCTCACAGACGGGCCCGCCGGCACGCCTGGATCCGAACCCGCGCCCACAGCTGAGCCAGCCGATGGGCGCGCAGGTGGACGGACCCGAGGGCCCGCTGCCGGCCGGGCAGCCGTCGGCGCCGGCGAGTTGGCCGGGTCCGCAGCCAGCGTCGCTGGTGGCTCTGATCGGTGCGGGCGGTGACGAACTCGCCCCGGTTGAGATCGATCTCACCGCCGACGGACCAGGCTTCGTCATCGCTGGGCCCGCGCGTTCGGGCCGCAGTTCGGCGCTGCTGACCATGGCGGAATCCCTGCTGGCGGGCGGTGCCCGACTGCTGCTACTGACCCCGCGACGCTCGCCGCTGTCCACGCTCGCGGACCGACCAGGTGTGATCGACCTGTTGGGCGCGGATGCAGGGGCTGCCGGCATTGACGCGGCGCTGGCAGCGGCCAGCCCGTCCGGCGGCCTGGTTGTGATCATGGATGATGCGGAACTGCTGGCCACGGCCCCGGTCGCCGATCGCGTAACCGAGTTTCTCAGGACCGCGCGTGACAGCGGATGCGCGTTCGTCGCCGCAGGCACCACCGGGGATCTGACCAGCCAGTACCGGGGGTTCATGGTGGACGCCCGCCGGTCACGATGCGGGGTGATCCTCGCGCCGGGAGCGCCCAGCGACGGCGATCTGTTCGGCATCCGGCTGTCGCGTAACACCGGGGGCGGCACGCCGCCCGGTCGGGGCCTGTTCGTCCGCCGGGGAAAAACAACGCCGATTCAGATCGCCTACCACGAATAAGGACACCACTGTAATGACCAGATCGGACTTTTCTCCTATAACGGTACGAATCATGACATCATCACAGGAAGAATCGCCCTACAGATCCCCGTGGATCACTATGGCTTTCGATCGAAGAACTTTTGACGGCCCTTCGCGCACTCACCAGGAAAGAACATTGGACAAACGGTAGAGAAGCATCGGATGACAATCCGGCGACTGCCGCCCTCGACGCGCGTCCGTCCTGTCACAGAGCCGATCCCATCCGATGATCACTATCATGATATTTGCTCTGAAAACATACAGGCGTCAAAGCGTGTGCGCGTCTTCCAGCCGAATGATGCTATGAAGTAGCGGTGTCCGACAACCGTCTTCCCGGGCGTGACGCAGATCCCGATCAGGAGTCACCTGGTGACCGGCCTGTTTCCCAGGCCAGGCCGGCCACGGGATCATCCGGGAAACGGACCGACCGGTTTTCCGGGCAGCTTCCCGGGTCGGGCCGCCATGTCACGGGACCACCCAGGAATCCGACCGGCCTGTGCGCCATCGGGTCCACTCATGCTCGTGCAGATGCCACCGAGCCGCCCGAGGAGCCGATCAGCCTCCCAGCAGCTGAGAGGGCGGGACCAACGGATCCGGACGGCACTGAGCCGTCCGGAGAGCCGACCAGCTCGACCGGCCGGCTACAGCGTCGCATCAGCCTGGCCGACGCGGTGCTCCTCGGGCTTGGCTCGATGCTCGGGGCCGGGGTGTTCGCCGCGTTCGGGCCAGCGGCCCACGCGGCCGGAGCCAGCGTTCTCGTCAGCCTCGCGATCGCGGCTGTGATCGCTTACTGCAACGCCATGTCGTCCGCGCAGTTGGCCTCGCTCTACCCTGAGTCCGGCGGGACATACGTGTACGGACGGCGTCGGCTCGGCGCCCGCTGGGGCTTCGTCGCAGGCTGGGGCTTTGTGGCCGGCAAGACCGCAAGCTGCGCGGCCATGTCCCTGACCGTCGGCGCATATGCGTGGCCGCAGCATCCCCGACCGGTCGCGGTCGCCGCCGCAACCCTGCTCACCATGGTCAACTATTTCGGCGTGAGCAAGACCGCCCGGCTGACCCGTGCCCTGGTCATACTCACCCTGCTCGCGCTCGCTGTTGTCGTGGTGGCCTGTCTGGCGGGCGGGACCGCCAGGACAGCGCGGCTGAGCCCGTTCTGGTCCGGCAGCGGGCTGGACGCCGTACGCGGGGTACTCCAGGCCGCCGCTCTGCTCTTCTTCGCGTTCGCGGGTTATGCCCGGATCGCCACCCTGGGCGAGGAGGTCCGCGACCCGGCGCGGACGATCCTGAAAGCGATCCCGACCGCGCTCGGGATCACGATTGTCGTCTACGTACTTGTCGGCCTGTCCGCGTTGCTGGCGGTCGGCCCGGAACGTCTGGCAAACGCTGTGGACCCGTTGGCCGCCGCGATCGGCGCCGGCAGCCTGAGCGTGCTGGCTCCTGCCGTCCGTGTGGGCGGAGCGGTCGCAAGCCTCGGTGTCCTGCTGTCGCTGCTCGCCGGGGTCGGACGCACCGCCCTTGCCATGGCCCGAGAACGTGACCTGCCGAACTGGCTTGCGGCGGTACACCCACGGTATGCGGTTCCACACCGTGCAGAGTTACTGCTGGGTGGGACCGTCATCGCGGTGGTCATCGCCTCGGACGTCCGAGGCGCAATCGGTTTCTCCAGCTTCGCGGTTCTCGTCTACTACGCGATCGCGAATGCCAGCGCCTTCACCCTCGACGGCCCGCGACGCCGCTGGCTGCGCCCACTGTCGCTGCTCGGCGGTGTCGGCTGCCTGGTTCTCGCTCTCATGCTGCCGGCTGCTTCGGTCCTGACCGGCTTCGCCGTTCTCGCCATCGGTGTTGTGATCCGTGCTGTACGTAGGACGTGTGCGTAGACCACAGGCACACGGAGCCATACCAATCACGCCCCGCAGTCCCGCTCCGCTATCACACCGTCATGCCGGAGCAGTGAACTATCCGCTATCGGTAACGAACCGGAAGGTCGAGGTCACCGCGTCGAACAGGTCGTGTAATGCGTCCACGAGCACGAGGTTCGGGCTGGAACAGGAGATCAGGGCCACCTGGTCGGACCGTGGGACCGGGACGAAGGTCTGCATCATCGTCGTCCTGATCCAACCAGCCCGATCAGGCAGTGAGATGTCCTCCACCCCATACGAGCGGGCCGCCTGTCCAACATAAAGAAGATCGACAAGAGTCACTGTGGTCCAGGTGTCGTCCTGTGATCGGGCGACCCTCTCCGACAGAGAGGACATGATCATTGATGGAGTTACCTCGGCCACGCCGACAACCCGGGCGTCATCCGGTGCGGGAAGCATGGATACGGTCACGCTGGCAGACAAACCTGCGCCTTCTACCGCCTCGGCCATGACACCGCAGAACAATGCGCCGCCGGCCGCCGCGTCACGGGCGGCGTGTCGGAGCAGCCGGGAGATCGCCGCACGGTTCGCCGCGAGTTCGGGAACACCCCGTGTGCGCTCCCGGACCAGAGCGTCGATGGATGCCCGGCGGGTCACCGGATTCAGGTCGACCTCGAACCAGGTATCGGGAATACTGATCGAAAAGCCCAGGGCCATGGGCTTTTCGGCAGCAACATGTTCGCTCAGTCTCCTCCCCCTCCTTCGCTGGCGAGCTGCGACGCCTGGATCAGCCCGGCACTCAGATCGGAATCGACCTGACGCAGGGTCTCCGCCGACTGGGAGGCCATCGTCGCCAGTTTGTTCGCATTGTCGTCGATCTTCCTGCGTCCGTCCCTCCAGCCGTGCTCGAAGTCGCCCAGGGCGTCCTCGATCTCGGTCGATCCCATCTGCCCCCGGTAGTTCTCCAGCATCGAACGGGTCGCGTTCATCGCCGAACGGATCGACATCAGATTGCTGGCGAGCGAGTCCAGCCCAGGAAGATCGACCGACAGCCGGTCAGCGGTCATCGCGCACAACCTCTCTTACCGTGATCCCGTCCCATGACAGAACTCCAGCGCCCCGGTCCGTTCGCGGGAGACACAAGAAAAATCGCAGACGTCGCGGGGCATGGCGCCTGTCGCCGTCCTTCTGGGTAGAATCCGAGCCTGGCAGGGAGGGGGGAGCCACCGGGCAGGACGGCCGACATCCCTGCTGGGTCCGGACGGGCACAGAAAATCTCCGACGCATGGGAAAGCCTCATCGGACGGAACGCCTCTCGACGGCCCGGAGCCGCCCACGCGCTGCTTCCCAGGGCCGGCAGGCTGCTTCCCAGGACCGAACGCGGGGAAACGTGACCGCGTCCCGCCGTCGGCCCGTCAGTCCTGGCCGCGCAGCGAGCTTGCGAGCTGGGCATCAGCGGTCCGGAACACGTCAGCCGCCTTCTTCAGGTAGTCGGCCATGCCGTCGAGCCCGGCCAGTGTGCTGGTTACACCGGTGTTGAACCGGTCGTAGAACCCCTGGAACTGCACGCTGGACTGGTCAGTGACATATCCACCGGCGACCAGGGCGTCGACCATTTTCTTCAGCGCTACAAGCTGGGCCTCGATGTCGACCCTGCCGTTCCTGAGCCTGCCACTGGCATCGTCCATCTCCTGGTACGTGACATTGAGGTTGGGCATTATCAGACCCTTTCAGATATATCTTTGACAGTGAACACGGACCGCACAAATAATCAGCCATCTTGGCAGCACAACACGATCTCGTGACCACGCCGACCAGAAGCGGTGTGTCAGACGCTTCCCGTCATGGCCCAAGAACATCGTTCAGGCGGACGACGCTGTCGCCGCGCCTCCGACCACACCCACACTGCTTTTGACGAAACACTTGCTTTTTGACGAACACGGCACCGGATCAATGCCAAAATCCGCGACCCACCCCCAAAGATCATGAGTACAGGGGGCGACCCGACAGCCTCACCACCAGGAAGTACCGCATACCAACGCCGTTCGCGATGCATTTCACACGCTTTGCGCCCATCCGCCTTGTACCGGTTTACACCATGTCCCCGGCTCGTGACAAGGCCGCCGGGAGAGCGGCGTCGACACGGCCGACCGCGTGATCGCCTTGATCCGGGCGCCGACTCCGGTTGCCCGCCGTCATGCCGGACCAGCAGTCAGGTAGCCCGGTTATCCACAGCCAGGTTATCCACAGGAGAGGCCGCACGGTGGCAGCTCCGCCCTTTGGCGGCAGACGATGGGCCCCGTGACACCGTCCCACCTCGACCGGGCCAGCCGGCGACGGTCAGCTCCGCCAGTCAGGCTCCATCCGATGGGTGCCGATGGGTGGAGCCTGGCGGAAGCCGACGGGCGGGCTGGCCGTGACCGCGCTGTTCCCCAGGATTCTCTCCAGCACGGCCATCCTCTTCCCGGCTATCCTGTGCCCGCCCGCCGTGGATGAGCGCGGCCGACGTCCCGCCCTGATGCCGACAACAGTGACAAGCGCACCGGGGGATATACGCCTGACCGCAACGACGGAAATGAGCGCGCATGGCGCGAGCACGTCGCTGGACGACAGACGGAACACCACGGCACGACCCGACGAAACCGCACGCTATCATCCAGTTACAAACCAGTCGGTTCCCCTCGTGGCTCCTCCCACGGAGGGGGCTGGAGGGCCGGTGGGCATCCGGGCGCAGGCACTACCGAGACACCACAACGCACACCCATCCGTTGTCCTACCCGTCATACTGACGACAGGAATGATGGTTGCACTGATGAGGCGACGGCCACGATCCAAGGGCGGCAACCCCCTCGGTCAGATCAGGACCGAGCTCCGTCTCGCCGCGGACGTGGGGGCGGCCCGGTTCCTTGACCAGGCACTGCGGCTTCTCGCCGCGGAGCTCACCGCGGCCGGTCGCACCCTGCCATCCGTGTATGCGGCAACCGTCTCCGACAACGAACTCGTTCTGCATCTCGCGCCGGCCGAACCCGACGGACCTCCTCCACCATGGCAGACCGGCCGGACACCGGGTACCTGGCGTATCGAGCGGACCACCAGCACGGTCGACGGCCTGCTCGTCGACGACAGCCGGAGAATTCCGGTGGACACACCAGCCCCCTATCCAGGGCTGGCCGTCATGGGCACGGACGATCGGGGAGCTCGTGTTCTCGTCGACGTCGAGGCTGCTCCCGGAATCATCAGCCTCGGTGGGGACGCTGCGCTCGCGCGGGAAGCGGCCGTGTCCATCGCGGTGGAACTGGCCACAAATCCCTGGTCAAACGATCTCCGCGTATACATGACTGGATTTTCCGGACGTCTCGTGCCGATCGCCCCGGACCGGCTGCGATCCAGTACCAGCCTCGGTGACGTCCTGGACGAGTTGGAAAGTCGTCGGTCGCGGCGCGGCCGGGTAGCTGGCGGTGAACCACGAAACGGTGGCTCCCTCGGCCCGGTGCTCCGGGGGCGGCCGGCCGCTCGGCATCAGGCCCTGTGGGCGCCGGAGCTGCTAATCCTGGCCGCCCCTCCGTCCGAGCGGGAAACAGCACGGCTTTCCGCTCTCCTCAGGGATCCCAGCCAGGGAGTCGGTGTTGTGACCTTCGGCGATTCGACCGCCGCACGCTGGCGCTTCACGGTGAGCCCGAACCGCAGGCTACATCTCGGCGTCCTTGGTCTGGAGATCAGTGCTCAGACGCTGAGCACGCGCGAGTACCCCACCATTGTCAGGATGCTCCGTAAGGCGGGCACAGCATACGCACTTTCCGGCCGGGAACGCTCCACATCACGTACCGCAGAAACGGAAACCACAGGTTCTGGTCCTGACCATCCACACCCCGCATATCCGTCGCCGCAACGGATCTCCTCCCCAGACGCACAGTCGCCGCGCCGTCCCGGCCCCGGCCCCGGGAACGGCACAGCACAGGTGGAGGACCGTCGCCGCGGGAGCGAGGACGCCGCTGTGATCACCGCGTTCCCGGATGAATCACGGCCAGCCTCCACCTCGAATCCCGCCCAGGAGCCGACGCCGTGGGTGCCCGAAATTCCACTGTGGATGCGTCCAGAGGCATCCACAGTGGAATCAGAATCCCTCCCGCACAATCATCCGCCAATTCCACCGGTGCCGTCGGTACCTCCCCCGTCGGCGCCGCCACGGACCCCACCGGTGTGGACCCCGTCACCGCCCCCGCGGACGCCTCCGCCGGCCATCGCTCCCCCGGTTGGCCGACCGCCCAAACCCCCGCCGCCTCCGAGCGAACCCCCGCTACGACTGACGACAGAGCATCCGGACAGCATCAACCCGGCAGGTCGTGTCCACAGCCCTTCCCCGTCTGTGGACACCTCCTCCCGCGGAGGCGATTCCCGAGGAGGCGATGGTGCCTCCGTCTGGCGCAACAGAGCGATGCCAGCCTGGGATCTCCAGGTATCCGGGGCCTCCGGGATGGCGATGGAGCCTGTGCCGCCACGTGCTCCTGGTGCACGGAGCGTCCAGCCGTATCCGTTTCCACCGTCGACCGCGTTCCCGGCCGAGGCCTCTCACCTGCCGTCCACGCCGCCGCCAGGCGAGCTCTGGCCGCCACCGCCACCGCTGGCACCGGCACCGGCACCGCGGAAGACGACAGGGCTGCTGGTTCAGCTTTCCGGGCGAACCGCGGCGGGCGAGACCCTCATGGGCGAGGCTTCCGATGACGGCGGCCTACCTCAGACGGATCCGCCTGGCGACAGGGCCCTGTCCACCCTTCCGGCTCCGCTGCCACAACCGGTTCCGCAACCAGTTTCCCAACCACCGACAGCACTACCCGTGCTACTACCGGCAACTCTGGCATCGCCGCTGGCTCTGCCGGTACCAGTAACGCCGCCGGCCGAGCCTGGAGAATTGTTCCGATCAACCGATGTCGAAATTCGGATCATGGGAGAGATCACTGTCGAGGCACCCGGTCCCTGTGATCCGGATCGTCGGGAGTTCCTGACCGAGCTGGTGGTGTATCTCGCTCTGCATCGCTCGGGAGTGCTTTCCAGCGCTCTCAGCGCCGTGCTCCTGCCGCCAGAGACTCCTGACAATGTGCTCAGCAACGAGCTCGACCATGTAGCCGGCTGGCTCGGGACCAACAACGAGGGCCTCCCGCATATTACGGTCAGTGACAACGGATGCTGGAGCCTTGCTGACGGCGTCCGGTGCGACTGGGATCTTTTCGTCGCATACGCCCACCACTCCGCTCAACCGGAGTCGGACTCCGAAAACGATCTGACAACAGCATTACGACTGGTCACCGGACCGCTGTGGGCAAACCTGCCGGCAGGCCGCTACCGATGGCTGGACTCAAGCAGGATCAGGACGATCACCTCCACCGCCGTTGTCGATGTGGCCCATCGGCTTGCTAACATAACGCTCAGTAATGGAGATACCGCTACCGCCATCGCGGCGTGCCGAACAGGCCTGCGTGCAGCGCCAACAGCCGAGGTCCTGTGGCGAGATCTACTACGCACAGTAGCTGCCCGCCATGACCGCAAGGCCCTGGAAGCAGTGATCAACGAGATGTACCAGATGATCGCACCACAACGGACCGACCTCGGCATCCAGGCGGAAACGAATACGCTGGTCCGCGAGCTGCTACCGGGATTCCGTCGGCGACAACAGAGCAGCAGTAGAAGATCAGCGATAACAGGCAGATAGAGAACACCTCTGACTGGCGGACGACCGGCCGCTCACTGTGCCTGCCGGATCAGCCGTACACAGAAAAATCCAGGCCACCGAACCGAAGCCCTGCAGTATTGCCCTCGTCACGGTCCGGTAGCCCACGTTTTCGGGGCCGGTATGGCGTTTCAGGGTCAGTATGGCCTGCCAGCGCGGTATGGCAGCGGACCGGGAGGATAGCTCGGCGGAGGCGGCTGCCATGGCCCCGGAACAACCCGCGGACCCCGCAGCGTCCCGAGAGCCGCCAGGACCGCAATTGCTCCGAAGGCGGCGAGATGGATGCCCGACAGATCCAGGATGGTCTCACCAAGACGTATCACAACATCGCCGCTTCCCCAGGCCAGCACAACATGCCGTAGCAGCGCCACCGCAACAGCCACTCTGGACGCGAACAGGAAGAGCCGGTCCGACCAACGATCACCGAGAAGACCGAGAGTCAACAGTCCGATCAGCACCGCAAAATTGTCGACCGCATAAACGTAGAGGTCCGGATGAAACATCTCGAATGCGCAGAGTCCGACCACAATCACCGCGGTGAAGAGCGTGACGCTGCGGGGCTGCGCGAACAACGTGGCGAGAAGCAGCACGCCACCGATCACAGACATTCCGACCAGGCTCGGTTGCTCGGCGAGGACGTAGGCCTTCCAACGCAGCTCCGCGGAGGCGAACACGGCGATGCCCATACCACCGACGAGCAGGCAGAAAACGGCCCACCGGCCGAAGGTCCAGCCGGCGGTCCAGCCCCGCCAGCCCAGAACGACGACCAGGGCCGCGGCGGCGCCCGTTACGATCAGCCATCCGCCGACATCGGGCGAGGAACCGAACTCCTCCTGGGCGAAGCCGAGCTCCGCGATCGACATGACGGACAGACCGACCACACACCCGGCCGCGAAATCACGCCAGGCGCCCCAGCGGTTTCCGACCACCAGACCGACAAGCATCACCGGCAGCGCAAGGAACGCCACCGTGAGCTCCCCGAAAACATCCCATATGTCGTAACCACCGATAATCGTCGGTGTCCGCGCGGTGCTGGCCCGCGAGATCAGAGGGATGGCCGTAAGCACAGCCGCCGCCAGCAGAACCGCCAGAACTGGTACCGGCATGGGCGACGAACGGCCGAACCGCCCCTGCTGGGGTGGCCCGGGCGGGGTGAGGATCCCGTGCCGGTCCGCTCCGGACGGCGGAGGCTGCGATGGGGGCTGCGCATCCCAGAGACCGCCCTGGACGGGCTGCTCCTCGGCCTCCCACGGTGGGAGCGGAGGTCCGACCCGAGTGCGGCCCGTTTCAGGCGGTGGCGGTGGCGTCTGCCACCCCGGCCAGCCGGGTTCCTGACCGCGGCCGGCGGATGGCTGAGGCGGCCCGAACGGACCACCTGCCGACGCGTCATTCAGGCCAAGGCCGCCGCGAGAGACACGGGTGGCGACCCGTTCGGCATCGGTGACGCCGTATATCTGCCGTCCGGTGAGGCTGGCCACCGCATCCACGGCGGCGCAACGCTGGGCCGGCGATTTCGCCAGCGCCCGGGCGATCACGGAGGCGAACGGCTCCGGAACTCCTTCGAGATCAGGAGCGTCTCCCAGGACCCGGGCCATCGACGCCGCCGGCGTCGCTGCCGCGAACGGATGCCGGCCTGTCGCGGCGAACGCGACGCAGGCACCCCAGGCGAAGATGTCGGCGGCAGGCCCGGCCCGCTCTCCGGAAAGCTGCTCGGGAGCCATCCAGGCAACGGTCCCGATACTGAAGCCGGTCCTCGTGTTCATGGTGGCGTCCGAGAGTCGGGCGATACCGAAATCGATGACCTTCGGCCCGTTCCAGTCCATGATGATGTTCGCGGGTTTGAGATCGCGATGCACCACACCAGCCGCATGGATGACGACCAGTGCCTCGGCAAGACCAACAGCGAGGCTCATCAATGTCGGGCCGTCCAGACGGCCACGACGGCGTACCGCGTCCGCCAGGCTCACCCCGTCGACGTAGGCGGTCGCCATCCAGGGGCGGGGGGCGTCCACGTCAGCGTCGAGGACCTCGGCCACGAAAGCACCACGAACCCGCCGAGCAGCGGTGACCTCCTGACGGAAACGAGCTCGGAATTCGGGATCAGCCGCCACGTTCAGATGCGGAAGCTTGATCGCGACAGGCGTGTCGTCCGGAGCGAAAGCCTGATAGACGACTCCCATGCCGCCTTCGCCGAGACGGCCGTACAGCCGGTAGGGCCCGACGGAACGCGGATCGTCAGCAGCCAGTGGCGCCAGCACCGGCTCCCCTCTCGCCAACCCCCATCACGAGCGGAGAGTACCCGACCGGACCAGCTCGACCTGCCTTCCAGTCAAAAATCAGCCAGGTATCCACCGGCCGTCGACACGCCCGCGACAGGGCCATCACCGAGACCGGACGGGGGGAACGGACAAAGCAGGCGCGAGGATCGCCACCGTTGCGGCAAGAACAACCACAACGATCATAGCGGCACGCAGGCTGATCATTTCCGCAAGCCCTCCGACGATCGGTGGGCCTATCAACCAGCCGACATATCCAAAGCTCATGACCCTGGCAACAGCGGCGCCAGCGGCGCCAGCGGACGGAGACGGGGCGGAAGCACGAGTCCCAAGTCGTCCCGCCGCCGATATCGTCGATGGGACGACACATGCCATTCCAACACCAATGATGCCAAAACCTATGATCCCGCCAAAAATACCGATACTAGTATCGGCGACGGCCAGTGCGGAGAGGAACACGACACTCGTGATCCCGGCCGAAACCCGGACCAGGCGGGCGGCTCCGACAGCGGCCGTCACCCTGTCACCCGCCAGCCGCCCGACCAGCATCGTCCCGGTGAACAGGACGAAGCCGATGCCCGCGACATCCGCGGACGCACCCGTCACATCCCGTAGGTAGAGAGCGCTCCAGTCCGCGGCCACACCCTCACACAGGAAACTCGACAGGCAGATGAAACAGAGCGTGCCAAGTGGACGACCAGCACCACGACGGATGTTCAAACCACGTTGAAAACCACGGGAACACCGCGATTCAGGCGGATCGGACGCCTCCCTGAGCGTCCTGTCCGCGGTCGCGCCGGCCGCTCCGGATCTCTCGGTTTTCTCGGCGTCCCTGCTCTCGTCGGCTCCCTTCTCGACATCCTCGTTCTTCTTGGCCGGCTGGTTTTTCTCACGCTCCTCGACCTCATCGAGCAAAGAGACCGGAGCCGACACGGGAAATACCGGACAGCCACGATCATGAATTGGCATCGCAGGCTCGGCTATTATGATGTCGACAGCCGCATCCGTAGCATTTCCGGCGTTCCGGCTGGTCGTGTCACCGACAGCCCTGTCGCTGACAGCGACATCTGTGCCTGCTATGTCACCGATACCCACGGCGCCGGCGGTATTTCCCGTCTCTACCGAACTCCCCGTATCCATGCTCCCCGTGTCCATCACGGGCGTGTGACGCGCGCTCAGCATGTCGTCAGGAGCGGACGCGTCGCGCGGCAACATCATCAGGGTTGACGGAAGGCCGATGGCGAGTCCGAGCACGCCGACGCCAGCAAGCTGCCAGCCGAGCGACGTCTCCATGGCTGCTCCTGCCGCCCCCAGGGCGGCTCCGACAAGCGCACCAGCCGTCCACGCCGCGTGCAGCCCCGACATGATCGGACGCCCGTAGCGTCGTTCCACCTCGGTGGCCTGAGCGTTGACCGCGACGTCGAGCCCACTGCCACTGGCCCCCCAGAACACGAGCAGCACAAACAGCATGGGCAGGCTGCCAGCACCAGCGATGAGTACCCCGGCGGCGCAGTACACGACAAGGCTGACCCGGATCACAGGAATACTGCCGACACGCCCGACGAGAAGACCAATGGCC
Organism: Protofrankia symbiont of Coriaria myrtifolia; assembly: GCF_900634755.1. NCBI lineage: Bacteria > Bacillati > Actinomycetota > Actinomycetes > Frankiales > Frankiaceae > Protofrankia > Protofrankia symbiont of Coriaria myrtifolia. The sequence continues at coordinate 3,386 of NZ_CAAAFS010000007.1, read as the reverse complement.
CACATGATCAGAACTGCGCCGGCCGGCGCTCCAAGTAACGCCAACCCAAGCTCGCCCTCACTCAGCGCAAGCGAAGCTTTCACTTCAGGGATACGAGGAACCCAGGCCGCGAAGACGAAGGCGTGAACGAAAAGGCCGGTCGCTGTTGCGACCCGAGCCGCCCGGGGCAGGACGCCGCCCGGTGGTGACATCTCCGGTAACGGCTGTCCAGACACCACAGGAAGCGTACCTTCCGATTCCTACCTGTCCGGCCGGAGCACAACAGCCCTTCATGATCCATATATCGACAGCCCGTTGCCGCCCCGCAGCATTTTCGTGCCGACAACCCGCTCTCCGCCGAAGCCGTCGAGGCAAACTTGATGGATGAAGCTCGTCCTGCTGGCCGACACGCACGTGCCGGCGCGTGCCCGAGACCTACCGGCCCCGGTGTGGGCGGCGGTTGACGACGCGGACATAGTAGTCCATTCCGGCGACTGGATCGACGTGGCCCTGGTGGAGCAGCTTCAGGCCAGGGCTCCGCACCTGATCGGTTGCTTCGGCAACAACGACGGACCCGAGATCCGCAAGCTGCTACCGGAGGTGGCACGTGCCGATCTCGACGGGGTCCGGACTGTGGTCGTGCACGAGACCGGAACAGCCACCAACCGGAACCAGCGGATCAGCCTCCGCTACCCCGACGCCGACCTGGTCGTCTTCGGCCACTCGCACATCCCCTGGGACGCCACGGTCGAACGGCCGGACGGCGGCGGACCAGTCCGGCTGCTCAACCCCGGCTCCCCGACGGACCGCCGCCGCCAGCCACACCACACGTTCATGACGGCGTCGATCACCAACAGCCACCTGGACGACGTCGTGCTGCACCAGCTACCACCACACCGACGCCCGTTCGGAGATCACGGACCGATGCTGTACTCTTGCTCAGTCGGTCCGCCACGGTGGCCCGACAGGCGCTCGTAGCTCAACGGATAGAGCACTTGACTACGGATCAAGAGGTTGGGGGTTCGAGTCCCTCCGAGCGCACGCTGGTTGAGGCAGGTCAGAGCCCCGCAGCCGATCACACGGCGCGGGGCTCTGGGCTTTTGACAGCCAAGTTGACAGCCAACAGCCTGTCAGGCTCCCTCAGCGTCCGCCGTCCCGCCATCCTCCGCCTCCACGTCCTCCGCGGGGAACCAGCCGTCGAGCTTGGACGCCGCGTCCTTGTGGACGATGTCGACCATGTCCACGTAGATGTCCATGGTCGTCGAGAGCATCGTGTGCCCGAGCATCGCCTGTATCTGCTTCCAGTCGACGCCGAGGGCGTAGGCCATCGTCGCCGCGGTGTGCCGTAGCGCGTGTGGGCCAAGGTGCGGGAGCCCGGCGCGCTTGCACAGCTTGGACATGTGGGTGTTCAACCCCCCGCGGCTCCATGTGGGTACCGATCGTATTCGGGAAGATCAGCCCGTGTTCCTTCCACCGCTTGCCCACACTCTCCCGGTGCGCATGCTGGGCGGTCCGGTGGGCCTTGAGCACCTCGACGCACCGGGCCGGCAGCGCGATCGTGCGTTGCCCGGCCTGGCTCTTCGTCGGGCCGACCGTCAACCCCACACCACGCACCCGGGTCACCTGGCGGGCCACGCGCAGCGTGGACGCGGACTCGTCGAAGTCCGACCAGCGCAGCGCGAGCGCCTCCCCGCGCCGCAGACCGACCATCGCCAGCAGCACGTACAGCGCGTAGAGCCGCGTGGGCTTCGCCTCTTCGAGCAGCCGGAGCCCGTCTTCCTTGCTCAGCGCGACGACCTTCCGCCTGGGCTTACGGGCTTTCGGGACGCGCAGCGTCTCGGCGACATTGCGCGTGATCTTCTCGGTGATGACCTCTTCGTTGAGCGCCTGGTGCAGGACCGTGCGCAGCGTACGCATGGTCGACGTGCTAAGGGCATCCGCATACGCGCCACCCGCGACCCGGGACACCCCCCTGCGGGGTCAACAGTGACCGGGACATGACCAAGAGCCGGGCCGGTCACGCCACCTCACCCCGGTCTCCGCGACCATCGGACGGGCCATGGTCGATCACGGACCGGGGGGTGTCGAGGCCGGCCGGGTCGATAGGCCGGGTCAGGGTGTCATGCCGGTGGAGGCGCCACCGGTAGACGAAGGTCAGCCGCACCCGGCCCCACACCCACCGGGCCAGCCAGCCGAACGACCGAGCGTGCACCCGCCACCAGGCGAACGCCACCAGGACCAGCCCGACGAGCATGATCAGCAGGCCCAACGGAGCGAACCAACGGGTGAACAGCACCAGGCCGAGCGCGACCGGCACGGCCACCCGATGCCGCCAGCACCAGCGCAGCCCGAGCACCAGCCCTTTACCGGCCACCGCCAGGAGCAGCACCCACAGCGGGACGCGGACCTTGTCGGCCCGGGACGGAATCCGGGGCATTCCCCGATCGCCGTTGATTCTGGACATGACAAATACCACCTGTTTCAGAGCGCACGAAACCAAGAGCAGAAAGAAATGGGAAAAGCAGGGGAGGCAGGCCCGGAACCGCCAGTCGGAGCCGAGGGTTCCGGGCCGCCTGCCTGAAACAGAGCCGCGCAGCGACTACGCGGCGAGATCCCGTGGCAGTTCGGCCGCATCCTGTACGGCGAACCGGAACCGTTCGCATTCGACGAGGTAATCGTTCACCGCGCCCAGCAGCGCATACGCGAACTCGACATGGTCGGAGGGCACCGCGGTACCGGCCGGCGAGAAAGAGAGCAGCGTCCGGCCCACGTGGACCGTGAGGATCGGCGGCTTGTCCGGGGAGATGCGGCAGCGAACCGACCAGTCCGCGCCCACGTGCAGCCCCAGATGCGTCGAGGAGCGCAGCCCGTCCGCGCCGAGCCCGCTCATGCCGCCACCACCGGGCCGGGACGCCGCGCCGAGGCCACCGGACCAACCGGGCGCATCGCCGCCGCCCGCAAGAAGAACGCCACCCGCCCGTTGGTGTCCACGTAGGGCACCACGGCCAGCCCCTCGAACAGCACCGGCCGGAACGGCGTGCCCGGCATCGGGTCCGGTGGTACCGGCGCCACCTCGCCGAGGATCTTCACCTTCAGTTCGGACTTCCGTGCCGCCGGGTCCGCGTCGAGGACCCGCACCGACCACACCCGCTCGCCGGTGTCCTTGTCCCGCGCCTGCACATCCGGCGCGTTCGCCTTCACCTTGTCGTAGTCGTTCGCAGGCTCCACGCCCAGCACGAACGCGCCGTGCGGGAACACGTCCTCAAAGCGCACCGGAATACGCCCGGGAACCGCCACCGCGCCACCTCCACTCGTCTCGTTGGCCCCGGAACAATCTGTGCGTTCCGGCTGACGAGATACACGATCCACCGCTCGTTAACCGCATTTCAACCGCTAGTGTCCTGAGT
>NZ_CAAAFS010000006.1:0-4997 GCF_900634755.1 Protofrankia symbiont of Coriaria myrtifolia | reverse complement strand
CGATCAAAGCATGTACGCCTTGTATGAACCCATGCCAGACAGGTCTATTCGGCGAGAGGAAGCGAGTGGGCTTCATGCGAGGTTGATATGGCCGCCGAGTACCGCCTGTGGCGCCGATTGCTTGGTGGCTAATATGCGCGTCATGGCTGACCGGAAAGCGTCCGTCTACACCGCGCGTGGTCCGGCCGAGGGAGAGGACTGGGCTGCCGTGGCCGTGGCGCTCAACGAGCGGATGTCGAGCCGGCGGGTCGGTCAGCAGCAGTTGGCCGAGCTGTCCGGGGTGTCGGTGTCCACGCTGCGTCTCCTTCAGCACGGCGCCGGCCGCCGCGTGCAGAACAAGACCCTCGCCGCGATCGCCCGCGCGCTGGAGTGGCCCGACGACCACCTGATACACGTCCTGCTGTCCGGCACCCGAACCGGAGACAGCGAGGCGAGCGAGCCGACAGGCAGGGAGATCCTCGCTGTTCTGGCCCGCGTCGAGGATCGCCTAACCGAGATCCTGACCAGGCTCGCCACGGTCGAACAGGCCGTCACCAGGACAGACGGCCCGACGCCGCCCTGAAACGACGAGGGGCCGGACCCTGTGACGAGGTCCGACCCCTGCGATCTTCAGAGATGTCAGCTCAGCGCGGAGCGGTCCCGCCGATGTCGTCGACGGATCACCTGACGGCGCAGCGCATCGGCAACATCAGCCTTCCCCGCCTCGTACGCCGCGCGTTCCCCTTCGGTCATCCACCGCCGGCCGTTGCCCGCCCCCACCCGCACCGGGTCGAGTTCAAGCATCGCCCGCAGGAACGGCCCGGGAATCTGCCGTCGGGACAGCCGCGCGCCGGAGGCTTCGTAGACGAGGACCACGTCAACATCCCCAAACGCCTCAGCGAACCGCAGACCGGACGGCATCTCCGTCATCGCCGCGTGCAACGCCTGCGCCGACGAGCCCGCCGGGACCACCAGCGCCCAGGCGTCCACACCCCAGGGCAGCAGGCCCACGCCCGGTTCCTCGTCCGCCCTGCACTGGCCACTCATCCACGTCATCGTGAACCCCCGTGGCCGTTCCGCGGATTCGCTCCGGTCTGTCTGGTCCTGGTCCATGGCATCCGCCGTGCCCCTCATCCGTCGTGTCACCTCACGGTCTGGACGCCACCCCGCTCCGCGGAGCCCGGCTCTACGCGAACACGGAGCGGGGTGGCCTGCACCCAGCCTCACCCGACGACTGGTTGTCACGAAACGTCGATATGACATACACGTCTCGTATAGGTCATCGATGGGACGTCGACGCCGCGATCGGATGGCGAGCGGTTGCCGGCCGGTTGCCGAACCTGCGAGAAACGGTTGCTGCCCAAAGCCCATACCGGTTTGGCATGACCGCGTTAGTCTGTGCGTGCTTTCCGCTCACGCCACCCGCCGTGGGCGTCCGGCCCCGGTGGGACGTGGAGGTTCGCCCCGTGACGCACACTCCCGACGTGCCGGTCGGGTCGTACCGGGTGTCCGCCGAACTGTTGGCCCGCCCCGAGTTCCGCGCCGCCTGTTCCGTCCGCGACTTCGGGACGATCTTCCGCCTGATGCGCAAGTACGACGGCGCCAGCCAGGACCGGATCTCCTCTCCGGTCGACGGCCTGTCGCAGTCACGGGTGAGCCGTATCGTGCGCGGTGAAGACCGCATCGCCTCCCTGGACCTCATCGAGCGCATCGCGGACGCCCTACGCATCCCAGGCGGATACTTCGGGCTCGCCCCGCGCCGGTGGGAATCCACCGCACAGCCCGCCGGGCCGCAGCCCGTTCCGGCCCTGGCATCCCCACCGGTTGCGACTACCCCGCCCGCGCAGCCGGCCGCGTCGTCGGGTGGCCTGATCGTCGAGGTCGACGAGGCGACGTTGCGGTACGACGACGCGACGTACTACGCGCACCAGATGCGCCGGATCGTGAACACCGGCACCGAGCCGGTCACCCGCTACCTGATGCGGATCTCTGTCGACCGCTACCCGGGCGACCCCGAGCGATCAGCCCGGCTGTACCGGGCGAAACCGCTCCGGTGGGACTTCCTGCGGCTGTCCGCCACGTGCAACGGCGAGCCGATGAACTGGAAGATCAAGACCGACTGGGACGCGCTCAAGGAAGTCTGGCTCTGCTTCGAGAACTCACAGGGGCACTTTCCGCTCTACCCGGGCGACACCGCCGTCATCGAGTATTCCTACCGGGTGTCGGATGACCGGTGGGGGCCGTGGTTCCAGCGCGCTGTACGGGTCCCGACCCGTTCTCTGTCGGTCCGGCTGGACTTCCCCGCCGAGGTAGATCCGGTGGTGTGGGGCATGGAGATGTCGATGACGGCCGAGGCCCTGCCGTTCCGGACCGCGATCGCGCGCACTGAGACCGCCGGCCGCAGGGTGTTCTCATGGTCAACAGACGAGCCGCCGTTGCACGCCCGCTACCGGCTGGAGTGGAACTTCCGCGCCCAGCCCGACCCCGCCGCCGGGGCCGCCCGCCCGTCCGAGCAGATGGCCGCGGTCGGCATCGTGCAGCAGGGCGCCGAGATCCTGAGCAAGCCCGCTCGCCCGTTCGATCTGCCTGCCGAGGCCGAGGACGCCCGCCGGGTCGTTGCCGAACTCTCCTCCGCGATCGAACGGGTCTCCGCCCTGCACACCTTCGGGAAGGGTATGGGGATCGCCGCCCCGCAGGTCGGGATCAATCGCGCCGCCGCGATCGTCCGCACCGTCGACGGCGACACGATCACCTTGCTCAACCCAACCGTCATCGAGGCCAGCCCCGAGACCGACGAGCAGTACGAAGGATGCCTGAGCTTCTTCGATGTCCGCGGCCTGGTCCCCCGACCGCTCACTCTGCACGTCGAACACGCCGACATCGACGGAACACGGCGGATCATCGCGTTCGAGAAGGGCCTTGCCCGCCTGGTCGCCCACGAAATCGACCACTTGGACGGCCACCTCTACACCGACAAGATGCGCCCCGGGGTGACCCCGATCCCGGTCGAGCAGTACCGCGGAGTCGGCTCCGCCTGGACCTACACCAGCACATGACCGGCACCCACCCAGCGCGCCCTATCAGCGAGCTTCGGTTCCTCGTGGCCGGCGCCTACGTCCTCGACTGCCTGATCAGCACACCCCGCCTACCGGCATGGGGCGACGACCTACGCGCCGACGCCATGCGGACCGTCCCGGGCGGGAAGGCGCTCAACCAGGCCGTCACCCTCGCCCATCTCGGCGCCCAGGTCGCCGCCGTCGGATGCGTCGGAACCGATGTCGTGGGCGAGGCCATCAGGAGTGCGCTCCGCGCCGAGGGCATCGACGTCTCCACCATGGCAGCCATCCCCGAGGCCCCCACACCGGTCTGTGTCGTCTACACCCGCGCCGACGGGGAGAACGCCATGGTCTGGCGTGTCCCCGACGCGCTCAATGTCACCGCCGGCCACCTCATCACCGCCGTAAAAACCAGCGGGCCGGGAGACGCTCTCCTCGTCACCTTCGAGTCCCCCGACCAGGCCGCCGGAATCATCACCGCAGCCAGCGATCAGGGCATACGTGTCATCCTGAACCCCGCGCCGCTTCCCAGCGATCCAGCGGTCATCAAGGCTATCCCGTGGGAACACGTCGACATGCTGGTTCCCAACGAGGCCGAGGCCCGCGCCCTTCTTACCGGGCACTCAGCCGCACACGGCCCCGCCGAGCATCTCGCCGACGCTGTAGCTGACGCACTTGGCGTGCGGACAGTCTGTGCCACCCTTGCCGAACACGGATGTGTTCTCCGGATCGACGGCTCCACCAACGCCTACCCCGCACCACCCGCCGACGTCATCGACGTTACCGGTGCCAGCGACGCCTTCACCGCCGTACTCTGCGCCCACCTCATCGCCGGCACCAGTCCAGCCGACGCGGTCCACCAGGCCCAGGCAGCCGCAGCCCTCACCATCAGCCGTCCCGGAGCCTACGAAGCACTCCCCACCGCGACGGAGCTGCACCAACAAGCCATGGGACTGCCGAATTGCTCGATTTAGAGATCAAGTAGTGGGTGCATCCGCGCCGCGCGGCGGCTGCGCGTGGCGCTGGCGCGCCATGCTCACCGGCGCGCCGCGTATGTCCATCTCGCTCCCTGACTCTGTCATAATTCGTCACATGCGAGGTCGGTTCTCCGGGCAAGTGATCGATGCCGAAGGTGAGTTCGTTCAGGGCACCCTTCGGTCAGACGGCGATATCGTTGTTGGCGCCCGAAGATACCTTAGAGGCGGCGAAAGCTGGGAGCTCGAGGCCAAACCCGAGAACCTAGGAAATCTCTCAATACAAGACATCGTCGATTTCTCTTGTGCCACAAAAGAAGAACATTCTAGTGAAATTTCGAGCATCAGTGAAGCAGATATAGAGTTTTGTTTTTGAAGTTCTGAACGCCCAAACCCCTTTGTGATGCTTGAGTTGACAGGCGATCAGGGGTCACTTAAGTTCGATATCATAAATGACTCCGAAGAACGGGAGCTACCCGGGGCGACTCTTACTTTAATACGCAGAATTCTGGCCGATTCTGATCTAAAGTTTGTCGAGTACCACTCGCAACACTACGCGGCAGACTCGGATCGCTGGGTTGTCCGAAGCGACTTCGAGACGACTAGTATTGAGCTGGCAGAACTATGGATTATTGCGCGCAGGTTTGAGCTGCTCTTGCGCTGGCCCATCTCCGGAGAGGCCGACAAGGAAAACACGATACTCGCCCTCCGAGCAGGTCGTCCGGAGGTCATCCTTGGACTAGTCGAGAATGAGTGGCTTGACGTTAAGCAAATGCTCCCCGATATAACGACCGAGCTCGGAAAGATCGAGATGTCGAAAGACGTGGCGCAATTCGGCAATAGCCGACATGGCGGCATCCTGGTTTTTGGGTTTCGCACAAAAAGACGGCCGGGCGGAGCTGATGAAATTTGTCGATTTACGCCATTCTCGGCGTCCCTGCGAGAGCTTCGCTCCATCCGGGACATACTGTACTCGCGAATCGTAACT
>NZ_CAAAFS010000005.1:0-3749 GCF_900634755.1 Protofrankia symbiont of Coriaria myrtifolia | reverse complement strand
GAACAACGTCGGTCTTGTCATTAGGCGATTACGGTCTGTTGGCACTATCGCCAGTGGTAGCTCGCGGGCGAAGGTGTCCGCTCCCCTGTCGTCGGGGAAGTCCGCCATGGGAGTCTCCGTCACATGAGAGCTGATTTTCCCTCAGATCTGGAACTTTATTCCCCCGTTTCTATGGACCGTTGACTCCCCCGAACCATCGAGGAACGCCCGGCACCTTCTCACCCTCGATCCACCGACAGACCGAGGGTGTTCTGAACGCGTAAACACCCTCTGACCAGCTTTGTCGTCCGGTCAGGTCGCTGGTTGCCAGGCTGAGAGAAGGTCGGACGGATCCTGTACGAGATTCGCCCTGGCCGGATCCAGACGTGGGCCGGTGCCGGAGCGGGACACGATGATCAGCCCTGTGTCGCCGGGGGTGAAACCGGGTATCTCGGCCGCGCTTCGCGTGAGTTCCGCGAGGTCGTGGTCGTCGAACGGGGTGGCGAGCCATTTGATCGACCCGGCGAAGTGGATGCGCTTCGCGACGGGGGAGCGGTCGGCTCCGACCAGGTCGACCTCGGGGTCGAACCGGCGGTTCCACCAGCCGCCGACCGCTTCGACGTCGGGCCAGGGCAGTCGGCCCGCGGTCGCGGCGAGCTCGAGCGACTGGCGGACCAGCGGCTCGACCGCACTGCCCCGCCACGCCGACCAGCGGCGCTGCACCAGCCGGAAGGCCGCTTCGGGCCGTCCGCGGCGCGCCTGCTCGTGAGCGGATCGCAGGACGCCGAGGTACAGCCGCAGGTTGCTGTCGGCGATCCGGTACAGCGCGGGCCTGCCGGGCTGTGTCGAGAGGGGCTCGTCGACGGTGAGCACCCGCTTCTCCTCGACAAGCCGGCGCAGCAGCGGCGACAGCGACCCCGAACGCAGAGCACCCTGCCGGCCGCCCGCCGCCGCGGCGATGTTGGCATGGGTGCGCTCCCCGCTGCCCACCGCTTCGAGGACGCGCCGCGCCTGGTCGGGCGTGGGGAATTCGGCCATCAGCGTGGACTCCGGCACGCTGAACAGCGGCGAGGCCGGGTCGGCGCATTCCTGTTCCAGGAAGGGCAGCGGCGGGGTCGCGTGCGGCCAGCTTCGCAGGATGCCGGGCAGCCCGCCGGAGATCAGGTGGGCGTCGATGGCGTCGGCCGCGTCCAGGCCGAGGGCGCGAGCGGTCTCCAGCGGGTTGAGGGGGCCGAGGACGAGGTTGTCGGCCCGGCCGAAGAACGGGCGGTCGTAGGCGGTGAGCCGTTCCATCATGTGGATGTCGCTGCCGAGCAGCAGCAGGAGCACCGGCCGTCCGGCGAGCAGCCTGTCCCAGGCTGTCTGCAGCGCGCCGTCGAACAGGTCGTCCTGTTCGGCGAGCCAGGGGAGCTCGTCGAGGACGACGATCGTCGGTGCGCCCGGCAGGACCGAGGCGAGGACGCGGAAGGCGTCCGGCCAGCTTCCCGTGGATCGTGCGGGGACGAGTTCACGATCGGTCGGCAGGGACGATTCCTTCAGGTCCGCGAAGAAGGCGGCCGCCGATTCGACCGGTGAGGCCCCCTTGGTGGCGGTGAAGAACAGGTAGGGGACGCCGGCCTGATCGCAGAACTCCTGCACGAGGCGTGACTTGCCCACCTGGCGGCGGCCTCGGATGGCGAGTGCCGCCCCGGAATGCGAGGCGGCGACCCGGTCCAGCCGTTTCCGTAGGAGAGCGAGCTCGGCCGCTCGTCCGACAAAACCCGTCGTCACACCTGAATCCCATCTATGTAGATGCCATCTACATAGATACATACTACCGAAGGGATCGCCTGGGCAGTCGAAACCATCACGGACAGTGTCCGTCCGCAGGCTCCCGGCAGGCGGGAAGGGCCTACGCCCGGGGAACGGCAGGACGATCGTGCGCGCCGGCCGGCAGCGCCTGGCACCTCCGGCCTCGGCGCGACAAGCCCCGGCGGATCCGTAGCTCAACTCCCTCCAAATCCGTAGCTTAACCCCCGACGGATCCGTAACTCAACCCTCGGCGGATCCGTAGCTCGACCCCCGACGGATCCGTAGATCAGATAGAGTTTCGGCTGTGAGTACACGGTTGCGCGGCCTGGTGCCACGGCAGCTTGCGCCCATCGTCGCGAGCCGGATGCTCGAGGAGCCCGTGGTCCTTCTCCAGGGCCCCCGGTCGGTGGGCAAGTCGACCCTGCTCAGAAATCTCGCCGGTGAGGTCGGCGCGGAGTTAGTCGACCTGGACGACGTGGCCGTGCGCGACGCGGTGGCCCGGGACCCGGGCACGTTCGTCGCGGGCCCACGACCGGTCTGTATCGACGAGTACCAGCACGTCCCGCTTGCCCTTGACGCGATCAAGGCTGAGCTCAACCGTGACGGCCGGCCCGGTCGCTTCGTCCTGACGGGCTCGGCACGTCACGAGGCGTTGCCCCAGGCTGCGCAGGCGCTCACTGGCCGTCTGCACCGGCTGCCGGTCTATCCGCTGTCGCAGGGTGAGCTCCGGGGGGTTCACGAGCACCTGTTGGAGGACCTGTTCGCCGACCCGGCCGCCGCCGTGGCTGCGGCCCGGCCGTCGGTGACCAGCCGTGAGGAGTACATCGACAGCGTTACGGCAGGCGGATTCCCGTCGGCGCTCGCGCGGGCCTCGCTCGCTTCGCGGAGCCGCTGGCTTGACGACTACATCCGGCTCAGCCTTGAACGCGACGTGGGGGAGCTCGCCAGGATCCGCCAGGCGGCTTCATTGCCGGTCCTGTTCGAGCGGCTGGCGGGCCAGACCGCGCAGGTACTCAACATCGCCCGGGCCGCGTCGAGTGTCCGTCTCGACGAGAGGACCGCGTACAGCTATCTACGGCTGCTTGAGGCGGTGTTCCTGCTTTACCGGCTTCCGGCGTGGGGGAACACGCTTACCGCACGGTCCACGGCGTCGCCGAAAATCCACATCCTGGACTCCGGGGTGGCGGCTCGGCTGCTGCGGCTGACGCCACGGAAGCTGGTCGCCCGCAACCCGACCGCGCTCACCGAGTTCGGGCATCTGCTGGAGACGTTCGTCGTCACCGAGCTGCTCAAACAGGCATCCTGGACGGACTGGGTCGGCGGTGCCGGTCACTGGCGCACCCGCGACGGCGACGAAGTCGACCTTGTTGTCGAACGCGATGACGGGGCGCTGGTGGCATTCGAGGTCAAAGCGGCTGGCCGGGTACCGGGTGAGGACTTCGCCCCGCTTCGCAAACTCCGTGACACCACCGGCGACGCGTTCACAGCCGGTGTCGTGTTCTACCTGGGAGCACGCTCGTACACGTTCGAGGACCGCCTGCACATCCTGCCCGTCGATACGATCTGGACCCCATAGCAGCCAGATCCGGGAGCCTGTGGCAACGCTTCGACAGATTGCAGGCTGCCCTTTGTGGCTCATGGTGAACACGACGCCAGGGTTCATGATTCTCTTCTTCCCGGGTGTGCCGCGCCGGTAGTCGTGGATCGGCTCCTACGCCGCGCGGTGCCTGGTGTGGCTTCGGCGTCACGCCCGGCGGATCCGGTTCATTGGTCCGAATCTGGTGCATTCGGAAGTCGATGCGTGGTCTCCCGGCTCAAGGATTCAATGAAGTGTCACCCCGTCTACTGACCATGCCCCCCGAAGCAGTCTGGTCAAGGGTAGGGCGATCACAGGACGTTAGCTCCACTGCCCTGCTGCGGGAGTGGGAGAGCGCATCTTGCTTGCCAGGAGGGCAGCCGGAGCGGATGACCGCCTCGCC
>NZ_CAAAFS010000004.1:0-4908 GCF_900634755.1 Protofrankia symbiont of Coriaria myrtifolia | reverse complement strand
AGTTGGTGGGGCCGGGGGCGGTGATGTAGTCGCGCTGCGCCTGTTGGAACAGCGGAACGAGCTTGGCCAGGCAGGCGCGGTTGGCCTCGAGCTTGTCCGCGCGGATGGCCAGGGCGGACTGGTAGATGGGGTAGGCATCGACGAGCAGGTATTTGACGGGCCTGTTCCAGGCCTGCACGTCGTGTTCGAGGTGGTAGACCTCGTTGGTGACGAAGCCCTGCTGGACGACCTTGCCGTCGGCGGCGACGAAGCGGTCCGGGCTGCCCTGGTACGAGGTGTCGACCTGCGACTGCTTCAGCAGCCCCTGGCGTACGAACAGGTCGATGTCGGCCGCGCCGGCGTAGGCGAGAACCTTCGCCCCGGACTGTCCGATCTCACCGATGTTGGTGAAGTTCCAGTCCGGGTTACCCCACAGGAAGACCTCGGGGTTGCGGTCGTAGGAGGAGAGCACCGCCACCGTCGGGATCTTGCCGGAGTTCTGGATCGCCTCGTCCGTGCCGACGTAACCGAGCAGGATCGCGTCATCCTGTGCCATCAACGCGGAAGGCTGCTGGTAGCCGGCGGCCGGACCCCCGGAGCGGATCTCCAGGCGGACACCGGTGGCGCCGAGCTGGCCAACCACCCGGTTGTGGTCCGCGTCGATCGTCGGGTTGGGTCCGAGTAGCTGGTAGGTGAACCCCTGGTCCGCTTCCGGCCACCAGCTCGTCTGCACGACGACGGTGTCCGGGCAGACGCCTTTGAGCGGGGTCGTGTACTGGGACGCGGCCGCCGGGCCGCCGCCTGCCATAGTGATGGGCCCAACGCTTGACCCGCCATCCGAGCTGGAGCAGGCCGCCATCGTCACCGCCACCGCGGCGGCGCCGATCCATGCAACCGCGTGGCGCCGGCGCGACGTTAATGCTCGCGTTGCTCTCCTTGATGCGTTCAGAAGGGACAGGGCTGAAGGTGAGTGAAGCTACGGCGGACGGGCCCGGGGCCGTGTCCGGCAGATGTTCGATCGCCACGGCCCAGGGTCACGACCTCCGCCCCGAGTCGTGCCAGTCCCCGACGACCAGGTGCGCAAGCAGCCCGAACACCCAGAACACCGCCAGACCGAACAGAGACGACACGATGATCGCGGCAAACAGTGGTGCCGACTCCAGCCCGCGCGTGTAGTCGTCGATGAGGCTGCCGATACCGGGTCGTCCTTCCCGGAAGAAGAAGTCACCGACGATCGCGCCGATCACCGACAGACCGGCGGAGATCCGCAGCCCGGTGAACACGGCCGGAAGAGCGCTCGGGATCTCGAGATGGACCAGCCGCGCCCACCGGCTCGCGCGACGCAACGTGAAAAGGTCGTGATGCGTGGCGTCCACTGACGACAGCCCGAACAGGGTGTTCGTGATGATGGGGAACAAGGCGATGAGGACGCACACAACAGTGCGTGACCAGAACCCGTATCCGAGCCAGAACCCGATCAGTGGAACGATCGCCAGGATCGGGATCGTCTGGAGCACCACCGCCCACGGGTAGAACGACCGCTCCACCCACCGCGCCTGGCTCATCAGCACCGCGAAGAGCATGCCGAGCGCGGCGGCGATGGCCAGGCCGACAAGCGCGACCTGCGCGGTCTCGCCCAGCCCGGTGAGGATCTCGTGGAAGGTCGGCCAGTCCCCGAACCCGTCAGTGACCACCTCGTGCGGCGGCGGGAGAAGAAAGCATCGACGCGGCGCGAGCGCAAGGTAGCTCACCGTGTACCAGACACCGACAACCACGGCGAGCACCGCCAGCGGCGGCACCGCCACCCGCACGGCCCGGCCCCAGCAGGAATGTGCGGATGCGTCTCGTGCCGGTCCCGCCGGTCCGGCCGGTCCCGCCGGCGGCACCGGGAAAGCGGGGGACGGGGGCCGCGGCCGCTTCACCGCGGTCACGCGAAGGACTCCCGCAACGCCTCGGACACGGTACGCGCCGTGCGGCCGAACGCCGCGTCGAACCGCAGCTCCACCTGCCGTGGGTAGTCGAACGGGACGTCGATCTCGGCCAGCACCCGTCCCGGACGGGTGGACAGGACCACCACCCTGCTGGCGAGCCAGACCGACTCCACGACCGAGTGCGTGACGAACAGGCCGGCGAACCGCTCCTGCCCATACAGCCGCAGCACCTCCTGCCCCAGCCGCTGCCGGGTTATCTCGTCGAGCGCGCCGAACGGCTCGTCGAACAGGAACAGCGACGGCCGGACGGTCAGCGCCCGCGCCAGCGACACCCGCATCCGCATGCCACCGGACAGCGCCCTGGGCCGGTGACGCTCGAAACCCGTGAGCCCGGCCAGCGAGATCGCCTCCGCGACGAGCCGGCGTCGCTCGGGCCTGGGAACACCGTCCAACTGGGCCAGCAGGCCGACGTTACCCTCCACGCTGCGCCACGGCAGCAGCGTCGGATCCTGGAAGACATAGCCGGGAACGGCCGTGCTCACGACTACCGTCCCATACGAGGGCTCGGTCAGGGCCGACGCGATCCGCAGCAGCGTGGACTTGCCCGACCCCGATGGCCCGACCACCGCTACGAACTCGCCCTCTCCCACCGTGAAAGAAATGTCACGCAAGGCTTCGGTCCCGTCCGGGAAAACCTTTCCCACCCCGGTAAAGGCCAGCGCGATCCCCGCTGGAGCGAGGGCCCCAGGATCGTGGCGAGCGACCGGCTGCCGGACGGCGGGTAGCTCGCTGTCGTCTGCCACGCCGGGTCCTTCCGACCAAGTCCTGCAAAGTGACCGACCGAACGGTCTCTGACCCGGATCGTAGCTCTGTGCGTCGAGCATCACGGTGGCATCGGCCGCCATGACCAGACGGCATTTTCTCCCTACGCTTTCGCGCCACGCCATCTTCGTTGCCCCATCCGGTCGCGCGATCGAACATCCGTCAGACGCGCCCTGGCAGGCACCGGCGCGCGGGCATACCTTTGTGCCGCTTCCATCCCATGTCCGCGAAGGAGACGCCCCAGTGGCAGAGGACACGTCGACTCCCGCCAGCCCCGACCCGGGTCCTCTTCCCGGCGGTCCCCCGGCGGACCCGACGAAGGTCTGGAACTTTCAGTCCGCCGCCATTACCGAAAACCAACCTGACTGGGGTGGCGATCTCGGATTCGACACCACGGTCGCCCACAACGCCCGAGTATGGAACTACTGGCTGGGCGGCCGGGACAACTTCCCCGCGGACCGCGAGGTCGGCGAACAGGTCCGGCAGATGTTCCCCGGCATTGTGGACGTGGCCCGAGCCGATCGGGCGTTTCTGGGCCGCGCCGTGCGTTACCTCGCCGGCGAGGCGGGGATTCGTCAGTTTCTCGACATCGGCACCGGACTGCCGACCGCGGACAACACCCACGAGGTCGCCCAGCGGATCGCCCCCGACAGCCGGATCGTCTACGTGGACAACGATCCGCTCGTGCTGGTGCACGCCCGTGCCCTGCTCGTGGGAACCCCCGAGGGCGCCACCGACTACATCGACGTGGACGTCCACGATCCCGGTTCGATTCTGCGGGCCGCGGCCGAGACCCTGGACTTCGCGAAACCAACCGCGATCATGTTTCTCGGCAGTCTGAACTTCATCCTCGACACCGACACGGCGGTCGCGGTGGTCGACCACCTGATCGACCACGTGCCATCCGGCAGCTACCTGGTGGTCGCGCACCCGACGCACGAACTCGGTGGCGAGGCCAACGCCGCGTCCATGCGCCACTGGAACGAACACGCCACCCCGCCGATCACCCCCCGCAGCCGCGACGAGGTCGCCCGTTTCTTCCACGGCCTGGAACTTCTGGAGCCCGGCATCGTGTCCTGTTCCCGATGGCGGCCCGATCCCGCCCCGGCTGGTGGCCTTCCTCCAGAGGTGCCCCAGTTCGGCGCTGTCGCGCGCAAGCTCTGAAGCGCTCGGTAGCACACGGCTCCAACGCGGCGCGACAGCCGCAGCACAGACCGCTCCCCGGGCCAACCGTCCTGGTCACGGCGTGATGATGTTCGTCGCCTCGGTCATCGACGTACGCTCGGAGTACGCTATCGTCCGGTCCCGGCGGGCGTGTCGCGACTGAGCCAGCGCGCAGCGGGTTTGTCCACGCCAAGCGCGGCTGCGGGGGTGCAGAGATGACCGACCTGCCGGGGGGCAGTCCCACCGCGCGCCGGATTCTGCTCGGCTCCCAGTTGCGCAAGCTGCGGGAGAACCGCGGGATCAGTCGGGAGGAAGCCGGCTACCACATCCGGGCCTCGGAATCGAAGATCAGCCGACTGGAGCTCGGACGGGTCAGCTTCAAGGAACGAGACGTCGCGGACCTGCTGACCTACTACGGCATCACCGCCGCCGCCGAGCGGGCTCCGCTGCTGGAACTGGTCCCGGAAGCCAACGCACCAGGATGGTGGCAGCCCTACGGTGACGTGCTGCCGAGCTGGTTCGCGCCATACATCGGCCTGGAGGAAGCGGCCACTCTCATCCGCAGCTACGAGGTCCAGTTCGTTCCCGGGCTGCTGCAGACCCCCGACTACGCCCGAGCGGTCATCGCGGCCGGCGGCCACCACCTGACACCCGACGTCGTGGAGCGGCGGGTCGCGGTCCGGACAAGTCGGCAGCGGTTGCTGTCGCGGCCGAACCCACCCCAACTCTGGGTCGTGCTCGACGAGGCAGCGTTATGGCGGTCGATCGGCGGACCGGCAGTGATGCATGCCCAGCTTGAGCATCTGGCCGCCATGTCCACCCGGCCGAACATCACGATCCAGATCATGCCGTTCATGCTCGGCGCCCACGTGGCCGAGTGCGGCGCGTTCACCATCCTTCGCTTTCCCGGGCCGGAGTCACCCGCGGCGGACCAGACCGACGTGGTGTACCTCGAGCAGCTCACCGGAGCCCTTTTCCTCGACAAGCCCCACGAGGTCGACCCGTACCTACT
>NZ_CAAAFS010000003.1:0-19786 GCF_900634755.1 Protofrankia symbiont of Coriaria myrtifolia | reverse complement strand
GACAAACACTTCGTGCTGCATAGTTAGGACTGTCCACGAAAGTGGGAACCCTCCACTACAGGTCATGTCCCAGTTGGCCATAGCCAGCGCGCCCCCGAAGGCCACCGTGGCCGCACTCACCCGGATCGCCCGCGAGATATAGCCGGCGGCCAGCCTCCGGCAGGGGTGCGAGACGGTCGGCTGGTGGTGGGGGGTGGGCATACTCGGTAGGTGTGAGGTTCTCTGCGTCCACGGTAGCCCGGGAGCTTGCTGATCTGCCGTATGTGGGCTATCTGGAGCCGCTGGGTGGTGGGCTGGAGCGGGAGAGCGTCTATGAGACCGTCCATGCGGACGGGGGCACCTTCGATGACGTCGACGCCAGCAACGCGCGGTTCACCGAGTCCGCGTTCTCCTCGGTGACGTTCAACGGCGGTCGGATGCGGCGCGCCCGGTTCAACGGCGTGTGGTTCCACACTGTGCGCTGGGTGGGCACCGATCTGGCGGAGACGAACTGGCTGGACACAGAGATCGTCTCCGGTGCCCTGGCGGGTGTGGAGGCGTTCGGCGCGCAACTGCGTCGGGTGACCTTCTTCAGCTGCAAGTTCGACTCGGTGAACTGGCGTACCGCCGCTCTGCGGGAGGTGCAGTTCGTGAACTGCCTGCTGCGGGACGTCGACTTCGGCGGTGCGACGCTGGCAGGCGTGACGTTCCCCGGCTCGACGCTGGACGGGGTGCGGCTGGACAAGGCCCGTCTGAACGAGGTTGACCTGCGCGGCGCGGCTCTCGGGATCGCCGAGGGGATCGACGCGCTGAAAGGCGCCACCATCGACACCGTCCAGCTACTGGACCTTGCGCCGCTGCTCGCCCGGGCGCTCGGCATCACCGTCAAGGACGGTTGACGAGCCAGGACCGCTCTTCGCGGGCGACTCCGGCAGGGATCGAACATCTCGACAGGGATCGAGCCTGCGCCCACTCGCCTGTAAGGCGAGCGTTGTCCAGCGAGCTTTCAGCGGAGGCCGCACACGACGGGTGGCCGGTCGTCGAGAGGAAGCGGCAGAAGGGCTCGTGACCGACTTCCGCGCCTGGACGGCGTCCGCGCCGAGCCATCTGACCAGGGCCGATCTCTCAGGGCCGGATCGGGTTCGCGTCTGCTCGCGCCGGGTCGGTCAGAGGATGCGGGGGGCGTCCTCGGTGACGGTTCCGCCGATGTCGGCGTGGCCGGGAGGGCCCGGGCGGGCGTGGATGACGGAGCCTCCGCCGTGGTGGAGGGTCAGGGCCCGGCCGAGGCCGGCGGCCAGGCGCATGGCGCCGGAACCACAGGCTTCGTCCTCGGGGATGCCGACCCGGTCGGCGAAGGTCCGCACCCGGATGATGCCGGCGTCCTCGTCCTCCCACGCCCACAGTTGGGTGAGGTCCTGGCTGGGGTCCAACGGGCCGGTGAGATCGTCGACCTGTTTGGGGTCGTCGAGACGTTCGTGCCACCACGGAGGGGTGCTGGCCAGGGAGGCCCGCACCCATACGACGCCATCGTCCGTCCAGGTGCGGACGTCTCCTCCTTCGGTCCGCAGCACCTCCCGCGGGGTGCCGTGGACACGGCCGAGTGTCCAGGCGGCGCCGACGGCGGGATGTCCGGCGAAGGGAAGCCTCGCGCGGGGGGTGTAGATGCTGATCGCGGAGGTGGCGGCGTCGTCGATGAAGACGGTCTCGCTGTAGCCGAGACGGGCGGCGATCTCCTGACGGTGCGCCGGGTCGGGGACGACGCTGGCGGCATCCTCGACGACGCCGAGAGGGTTGCCGTGGTTGCCTGCCTGGTCGGTGAAGACCCGTACGACCCGTACCGTAACCACCGCTGGTGTCTCCCCTCGGTTTCCAGGCGCTTCGAGGCCATCCTGCCCGTTGTCACCCGGTCACAGCCACGGCTTCAGCGATCCCACCACCGATCGCAGAGGCGAGACCGCGCCGGACAAGCGGCCGTGTCCGGCGGCCTGTCGTCGCCCGTCCTGAACACCGGAACACGGACCAGGACGGTCGAGCCGTCATCATGTCACGTTTGGTGACGAGACCGAGACGAGTATCTCCGTTCGCCTGCCGACCCGCCGGGCCC
Source organism: Protofrankia symbiont of Coriaria myrtifolia (assembly GCF_900634755.1). Classification (NCBI taxonomy): domain Bacteria; kingdom Bacillati; phylum Actinomycetota; class Actinomycetes; order Frankiales; family Frankiaceae; genus Protofrankia; species Protofrankia symbiont of Coriaria myrtifolia. The sequence goes on along the minus strand of NZ_CAAAFS010000003.1, from coordinate 17,703 downwards.
ATCCGGTGCATCCGGTGCATCCGCTCCACACCAGAAGTACATGAAAGGGCGACGAGAGCCTGCTCCGACGTTTCTGGCATTGTTTCTTGAACTGTCCGCTCCATGCCTCCGAAGACATCCGCAGAAAGATCATACGACGCGATTTTCGATCATGCTGATCGCGGTTTTTCGGTGTAGGGTTCGCGAACAGAAACCCGAGCTTCACGGAACATGCGTACCGCCGAGTGGGATGTAACAGTGAAAAAGGTCGTTCTGTCGACGGATCCAGTTTTTCGTATCGACGGCAAACTGGCTGTCGGCTATGCCGCGAGAAGGTTCGGGCCAGGCATCCGGAAGGTCGTTTCAAACGCGGCGGAGTCGCTGACGACTCCCCTTCTACCCGACAACTACCTCGAGCTGGTCAACCCGCTCTGGTCACGCCGGCAGATGTGGGGCAGGATCGAGACCGTCCAGCCGGAGACCGTCGACGCGGCAACGCTCGTGATTCGTCCGGGCCTGGGCTGGACCGAGCACCAGGCCGGCCAGCACGTCCGGCTCGGTGTCGATGTCGACGGTGTCCGGTACTGGCGTACATATTCGCTGTCCTCACCGCCGGAACGCCAGGACGGCCGCATTTCGGTTACCGTGAAGGCCACCCCTGACGGCCTGGTCTCGCGTTATCTTGTCCATCGTGTCACGGCGGGTACGGTTGTCCGCCTGGAAGGTCCTCGGGGTGAGTTCGTGCTGCCGCCGGCACCCCCGCCGCGGCTACTTTTCCTGACTGCTGGCAGCGGAATCACACCCGTGATGTCGATGCTGCGTGGCCTTGTGCGACGCGGCCAACTACCGGACCTGGTCCTCGTGCATTCGGCGCCGACCCCGCGGGACGTCATATTCGGCGCCGAGCTACGCGGGTTGGCGGCGCGGCTGCCAAAGCTGCGTCTGCACGAACACCACACCCGGACGCGTACAGACGACGGCCGGTACACCGGCCGTCTCACCGTTGCGGCACTGCCCGTGATCTGCCCCGACTGGACCGAACGGTGGGCCTGGGCCTGTGGGCCGACCGGCCTGCTGGATGACGCCGAGGCGTCCTGGCAGCGGGCCGGGCTCGCGGACCGCCTGCGGGTGGAGCGTTTCCAGCCGGCGGTCCGCCGTGGTGGTGTCGGCGGCCGGGTCCGGTTCGTCAGGAGCGGGCGGGAGGCAAACGCTGACGGCGACACACCGCTGCTGGTCGTCGGTGAGAACGCCGGCGTCCTCATGCCCAGCGGCTGCCGCATGGGAATCTGCCGCAGCTGCGTGGTCCGACTCACCGCTGGCCGCGTCCGGGACCTGCGCACCGGCCTGGAGCACGGCGACGAAGGCGAACTCGTCCAGACCTGCGTGTCGGCGGCGGCCGGCGACGTGGAAATCGACCTGTAGAGAATAGGCACATCCCTCTGTGTCAGTCTCGGGTGAGACATCCGCTGGGTGCGGGTTGGCTACAGGGGGTGTGATCGGAGATCCTCGTGTTCGTGGAGTCAGAGTCCCAGGAGCGTCCCGGCCGGTCCTCACCGCCGCGTGACCCGGCACCCCGTCCGTCGCGGCGGGTGTTCAGCACGGCGTACAAGCTGCGGATCGTCGCCGAGTACGAGAACGCCCCGCACGGAGAGAAAGGAGCGATCCTGCGCCGGGAGGGTTTGTTCTCCTCGCATGTAGTGGAGTGGACCCGGGCCCGTGACGCGGGAGCGTTGGGAGGAAAGCCGGGTGCTGGGGCCGGTGGTCCGGAGAAGAAGCCGGTGAAGTCGGCGGAGCAGATCGAGGTGGAGAAGCTGCGGCGGGAGAACGAGCGGCTAAAAGCACGTCTCGTGACCACGGAGACCGCGCTGGACATCATGGGAAAAGCGCGCGCTCTTGGAACAGATCTCCGAGAGCGCGGACACCGAAAGAGGCAGTCCCGAGCAGCGCTCAGCCGGTAGCGAAGAATGGTGATCCGTTATCAGGCTGGTCCTACGGGGGTGCTGGTTTCCAGCGCGGAGCCGGCGCTGCCGGTGCGGGCGAGTTTGTGCCAGCGCAGCCGACTGCCGAGCACGGCGCTGACCACGGACTGGATGACCACCAGGTACATCACCTGGCGGTAGACGATCTGCTGGAGCGGCAGGGTCCACAGGGGGCCGAACCGTTCCCGGTCGAGGTGGAAGGCGTAGGCGGTGGTGACGAACTGGACGGCGAGGAAGCCGGCGTAGGAGGTCAGGACGAGGCCACCGTCAGCGAACAGCAGACCGTAAAGGGCCATCAGGTCGATGACGGGAGCGAGCATCGGCAGCAGGACCTGGAACATCGGCAGATAGGGCAGTGCGCGGCGGCCGAACCGGCCGGCAGCGCCACGCTCGACCACGGCATGCCGATGCTTCCACATCGCCTGCATCGTGCCGTAAGACCAGCGGTACCGCTGCCGCCACAGAGCGCTGAGGGTGGCCGGCGCCTCGGTCCAGGCCCGGGCCTGCTCGGCGTAGACGACCCGCCAGCCGGCGCGGCACAGCGCCATGGTCAGATCGGTGTCCTCGGCGAGAGTGTCCTCCGAGACGCCTCCGACCGATTCCAACGCCTCACGGCGGAACGCACCGATCGCCCCCGGCACGGTCGGCATGCACTGGAGCATGTCGTACATCCGACGATCAAGGTTGAAGCCCTGCACGTATTCGATGTGCTGCCAGCGGCCGAGCAGCCCCTGCCGGTTACCGACCTTGGTGTTGCCGGCGACGGCGCCGATGGCCGGGTCGCACAGCGGCTGGACGGCGTGGCGGACCGTGTCCGGCTCGAAGACGGTGTCCCCGTCGACGAGGACGAGCACATCGGCGGAGGCAACGGCGATGCCGTGGTTGAGAGCGGCCGGTTTGCCCTGGTTGGCCTGCCGAACGACCACCACCTCGGGCAGTCCGAGCTGTTCGACGATGTCGGCGGTGCCATCGGTGGAGCCGTCGTCGACCACGATCACCTCAAGATCGAGGTAGTCGTTGGCGACCATCGAGCGGACGGTGTCGGCGATGCCGACCGCCTCGTTGTAGGCAGGAATGATCACACTGACCGGCGGACGGAATCCCGCGGACGAACGGCGGCGCCGGTCGGCGACCTTGTGCCGCCGGTCGGCGAGCCGCCAGTGCCGGCGGGCGATCACCGTGACGACCACGGCACGCAGGAGAGTGAGCACGGTGAGCGGGACGAGGAAGGCGGTCAGCGTCCAGGTCAGCGTGCTGGAGATCCGGTAGGTGGCCAGCAGCGCCTGGCCGCGCAGCCTGGTGGCGGTGTCGGCGGGGTGAGTGGTGACGTCGGACGGTAGCCGTAGTCCATCTGAAAGTGTGACGAGGCGGTAGCCTCGCGCGTCCAGTACGTCCAGTAGCTGGTCCACGGCCGCAACGGTCTGGCTCCGGTCGCCGCCGCTGTCGTGGAACAGGACGACCGCACCGTCCGTGCCCGCGGGGGTGGCCGCCCGCACGATCGCGTCAGCTCCGGGACGGGTCCAGTCGCGGGAGTCGATGTCGGCGAGGACGGTGAGGTAGCCCTGCGAGGCAAGTTCACGGTAGGTGGTGTAAGCGGGGGCGGTGAGCGCGGCCGGGGTGGACGAGTAGGGCGGTCGCAGCAGACTGGACGTCGCGCCGGTCGCGGCGGCCAGCGCGGACTGCGACAGGGAGACCTCGATCCGGCGGCGCCAGGTGGGCACAGCCGTGAGGTCACAGTGGCTGAAGGTGTGGATACCGAGCTGATGACCGTCCTGCCGGATACGCCGGACCAGCTCAGGGTGTTCTAAGACGCGGGAGCCGACGACGAAGAAGGTGGCCTGCGCCCGGTGACGACGCAGCACGTCGAGGATGGCAGGTGTCCATCGCGGGTCGGGTCCGTCGTCGAACGTCAGCGCGACCGTTCGGGCAGGCAGGCCACGCCCCTGGGGGGCCGGGCCGGACAGGTCGAGGACCGGCCCGCCCAGTCCGTCCCCCGGGCTCACCGCCGTCTCCTCGACAGGGCCGTCGGGAGCGGGGGTACGGGCCGGACCGGTTCCGTGCCGGGCGAATCCCTGAATCCCGAGCATGCTCGCCAATGTGCCGATGAACAGCGCGAGCAGCAGCCAGTGCGCCCGGGGGGTCCGGTGCGCGTCACGCCGATGCCTCACGGCTTCGACGGGCTCGGCTTGGACGTCGGCCTTCCCTGCGCGGTCGGCCTGCCCTGGCCCTGGCCTTTGGGGGAGGCGACAGCCCGCGGCGGCGTGGAGGACACCGCAACGACAGTGGCCGCCGGGAGCAGTCCCGACACGCCGCTCGCTGAGGCAGCCGATATCCCGGGCGGGCCGGAGAGGCCGGACGGATCGGGAGTGGTCACCGGTCGCACCGGCGCCGCGACCGACGCCTGTGCGCGTGGCATGCCCCTGGCAGCGGCGTCCAGGCCGGCGTCGGAACCAGAGTTCGGGGAGGGTGTGGGAGCCGGCCGGTCGGAGGAGCCGAACAACGGCGGCAACGTCACGCCGGGAACCGTGGCTACACCCGACAGACCCGCCGCCATCAAACCGAGGTAGCCGAGCATCACGGCTCCCAGCACCCACCCGACACGCCGGACCCGCCGTGCCCGCCTGCCGGACTGTGCGACGAATACCGGTTGTCTTCTCCAAACGGTAGCCACGCCGCGAGACTAGTCATTACGGGTCGCCAGCGATCAGGCGGGTAGCCTCCACCCGGATCGAACAGTGCCGGGACGCGACCTCGCTCTCCATATAGTCAAGCCGTATAGTCAAGGAATCAGGGAAGTCTACGATTGGCCACCACCAGATAGCCGACCGCAACAAACACCGCTCCGCATAGACTGTCGGTTCCGGGCAGGCGAACGTGGCGGAACATCCGCCGGGCCACTACGAACTCGCCGTCGACGCCGAACCGCGGCTGCGAGTGTCGGCTGCGTTTACCGAGCTCGCGCCGGCGGTCTGATCAGCGGTTTGGCTGGGCTTGCCATGTCCTGGCTCCGCTGAACGCAACAGACATGGCGGGAGGCCGCCGGTAGCGGCAGTCCGACCAGCCACTCCCGACCCGGCGCACTCCAGCATCTCCCCGCCCGGATGTACCCATAATCAGCGAGTACCGCATGGACGCGGTTGCGCGGCAGGGTCCGCAGCCGCACCAGCGGGTGGACCGGTCGGCGAGTTTGCCACCGACGGCCTGCCAGAACGCGGCGAGCACCTCAGCCTCGAACCAGCGGGCCGTGATGGCCTCGAGCATTCGGGGACGGGGGTGCCGACTTCCGGCCGGTACCACACGTAGTCGTGGGAGGGGTCCGGGCAGATGTAACGGTCGGCGAGAACCGGGCTGGGATCCCCGGCCGGGTCGGCGTCGCTACCGGGCCGTCGGTGGTCGCGGGTCTGTTCGTAGGGCGGCCGGTAGCACAGGGCGTCGATGAGGGACAGCACCCCCGGGTCGTGATGGAGATTCTCGGCCACTCGCAGATCAGCGTCACCATTACACGTGATCCCGGGCATGGACAAGGAGACCGCCGGCCAGATCGCGAACGCGATCCTCGGCACACCCGAACCACCCGCTGACCAGGCCGCCCCTGAGCCGCCCGACACAGCCGATGAGACGGAGGAAGAAGGGCCGCAGGCCAAGTCCGCATAAGCCACGTTCGCGGATTCGTTCGCGCGGGGCCTTGGCCCGCCCCGCGCTGACGGGAGCTCACCGGCAAACCGCCTGGTACTGCTGGGTGGAGACGAGGGGACTTGAACCCCTAACCCCTGCCTTGCAAATAATGCGCTTCTGAGCTATACGACCGTTTTTGATGCTTTTGGGTGCGTCGGGGTACTCCTACCGCGTGGCTCGGTGCTGTCGGCTGACATTGGGCGTTGACGCTCTTGCTGACGATTCGCTGACTCCTGGGCGCGGCTCCGGCGTTCCGACGCGCCGCGCGGGTGGGCGCCCGACGCGCCACGGGGTGCCGACCGGAGGGAGGCGGGGCCCCGTGATGCGCGGCGGAAGCGACCGGGCACCCGCGCGCTGCGTGTCGTGTGCGTCGGGGGTGCGCCTGGCGGCCCGAAGGGTCGCCCTTGAACAAGTAAGGAAAGTTGGCACAACCCATCCCGATACCGAAACCCGACCAGATAGTTACAAATAGTAACGCATCGTGAAGGGGATCAATGGGGAAGTGTGCGGGGAAGCGGCCGGACCTCGGGGAAGTTCCCCTACCTGCTTCCCTGCCCTGCTTCCCCTGGCTCACCTGCGGAAACGCCCGTTGGGGAAGCTCCGGCCCGCTTCCCCAGCCACCCCCACAACCGCCCTGGAGCGTCCTTCCGGCTTCGCCTCAGGTCACCGCAAGCCGGTAGGAGAGTATGGATCGATGACCGGCCATGACGATGTCTGCGGTCTCAACCGGCTTGTCGCCCACGCGGTAGGTGCGCTTCATCGCAAGGACGGAGACACCCGGTGGTAGTTCGAGCGCCTTGCCTTCGTCGGCCGTCGGTAGCCGCGAAACGATCTCTTCTTCCACCGAGTCGATCCGCTGGCCAATCAGGTCAAAACGGGCCACAACGCCGATTGCTGCGCCTTCCTCGGGAAGCTCGATCGGCGTGCCTGCCGTGAGGGCTGCGGGCTCCCATGAGACGGCCGTTTGAATCGGGGTTCCGTCGTAGCGGTAGAGGTACCGCGTCACGATCACGGGTTCACCGGGCTGGATGGCGAGCCGTTCGGCAACTTGCTCGTCTGCCGTCTCACGCGTCGTCTGGTGATCCCAGGACGCTCGTCCGCCCGATGCTGCGGCGGATCGGGCGAATGGCGACGTCGACTCCGTAGAGCCCGGCGGGCGTCGCCGGTAGAAGTCGGTGGTGATGCGTCGGACCGATGGCCGGGTCTGGACGAAGGTTCCGTGCTGGCCTCGGGTCTCAACAAGCCCTTCCGCCTGAAGTTGAGCGATCGCGCGACGGATCGTCTCCTGAGCGGCATTGAACGTCCGGGCAAGTTCGCGGTGTGGGGGAAGCCGGCTACCCGGCGGGTACTCCCCCGCTTCGATCTTGTCTCGCAGCGATGCCGCGATCCGGGTATACGGCGGGCGGCTTGGCGCGGACATGCCCTAGAGCATATCCGCCAGCCATCGCAAAGATCTTGAACATGCCCTAGGGCACGTCTAGACATGCCTTAAGGCATCTGGTACCGTTGAGTGGTGCCGAGGCGGGAGGCAACCCGTCTCAGCGGAGACAAGAGCCCGGGACTTCGGACATAAAGAAGGCCCGGGTGGGAGGCAACCCACCACGGGCCAGACGCACCAATGACGATGCTCTTCGAGCATACCGCGTCTGACCGTGCGGTCGCCTTCCGCGTCTTAACTGGTGTGTCCCTGCGGGGACGCGAGTGGAGCGGAGTTCACACGATGACGGTTCGTACGCATGCCTCACCTGTGATCGACCGGTCGGTTTCCATGCCGTTCGATGACATCGACTACCCGCCGGTGACCGTGCTCCGGGCGATGGTCCCGCTCTCGTTTGACGAGATGGTTGCGGCGGTGAGCATGCTTTCGATGTGCACTCCGGAAGACCTCGACATGCTCGCCGCACTGCGTGAAGAGGTTGACTTTCTGATCGTCTTTTACGGTATTAGTAAGGTGCGGGACGCTGCGGAAAATCTTCAGCGGACGCCTGCGACCGGCCGGAAAGCGGTGTGGGTGGAATGGGTGCGGGATCGCGTCGCACGGATGATCGCTCATGAGGAGCGGACGTCAAACCTGCCGACATCGGGCCGTGTGACCGTTCCGGCCGTCGCGTCGACGGTCGCCTGAGACGGGGGCCTGGTCGTGTCTCGTACCCGCTCGCAGTCCACTCGCCACGCGTCCGCTCTCCGTTCGCGCAGAAGGAACACCGCTCCCGCTTCGGTCGCGGCGACGGGGAACTCATCTGTCTCTGGTGTGTCATGGCCGTGCGAGTCCACCGGGGACGGCGGTTTCGTGGACGAGTGCGGCGCCGTCTACTACCTCGCAAAGGAACGGAGCTACCACCGTCACGAGTGATGGGCTGCCCGGGGCCGCACGGGATGTGCTCGCGTCTGCCTGGCTGCCGGGGATGGGGGACGCTGCCCGCTCCGCCCTCGCCCCCGGTCCCTGTCCGTGGTCGGGAACGTCCGCACGTCTTGGCCCGTTATGATGGCTGCTGTCCGGCTCCTCGCTGGCGCCCAAGCTGCGCCGGTGGGGGTTGCGCACGTAAGCGGACGGGTGGTCCTCATCGGGGCTCATGGCGGCTCTCGGGGATGCGGTGCCCGGGGCGTGCGCGGGGGCCTACAACACGGACGGGCTACCCGGGATACGGGTATGGGCTCGGCGTAGGTACCGCCAGACGTCACCTTTCCTGTGCGCTGACGTCCGGGGTGTCTGCATGTCTGCTGAGCATTCGTATGTCGTGACCACACGGTTTCCACCGTCCCATAGTTCGACGCTGGTGGTTTTCCTCGTCGGGCGGGCAAGCTTGCCTCTACCGGGGGTTCTCCCGCCCATGCCCCACCGACATCATCAACCACCCTGCCAAGCTCGGCATGGGTGGGGGGTTCCCCGGTAGCCCTCCGGGTGCCCGTCCGACGAGGAAAACCACCACCCAACCACCCCCACCACCCAAGGCGAACCTATGTTCGAACCCCTTCCTCGGAGGAAGGGCCGGGGTGTGGGGCAGCGCCCCACGGTCTTTTTCACCACCGGTTTTCTACCGGCTTTCCGTCGACATCCCACCGGGAACCCACCGGTTTTGTTGGCTGCTTTCCCCCACCATTCCACGCTTGCATTGTCCCTGCCTGCCGCGTGCCCGTGAAAGGAGGAACACCGCATGTCGGTGCTGGACTCGGACTATTTCCGGTCGCTGGCTCCCCGGGTCGCGGACGGCTCCGCGTCGGCGTTCCTCACCCAACTGGACCGGGTCGCGGGCTGCACAAACCCGGTGCGCCTGACCGGCCGGGTTGATCAGATCGACACCGCCTCCGGGGAGATCCGCCGGACGTTCGACACCACCGACCTGCCGGACGGGGTGATCCTGGTGCCGTGCGGGAACCGGCGGGCGTCGGTGTGCCCGTCCTGCTCCTACCTGTACGCCGGGGACGCCTGGCAGATCGTCCATGCCGGGATGGTCGGCGGTGCCGGGGTACCGGAGTCGGTGGCGACCCACCCGGGCCTGTTCGTCACAGTGACCGCGCCGTCATTCGGGCCGGTGCACTCCCGGGCCAAGCACGGTCCGCCCCAGGTCTGCCGGCGACGCCGGGGACGCTGCCCACACGGGATCGCCTCGGGCTGCTGGCGAGTGCACGCCGAGGGTGACCCGCTGCTCGGGCAGGCGCTGTGCCCAGACTGTCACGACGACGCGGGTCTGATCGTGTGGAATCGGACCGCGGGCCGGCTGTGGAAACGCACCGTGGACCTGGCCTACCGGCGGATGGCCCACATGGAGGGGATCTCCGAACGGCAGTGCCGGCAGGCGGTCCGGATCTCCTATGTGAAGGTCGCGGAAGGTCAGGCACGCGGCGCGGTGCACTATCACGCGCTGCTGCGTCTCGACGACGCCACCACCCCGGACGGGACGTGGGCGCCTCCGCCCGCCTGGGCGTCGGGGAAGCTGCTCGCGCACTGCTGGCGCTGGGCGGTCACCCACGCCGAACAACCCTGCCCGGACCCGCACGCTGCCGACCTGCCCACGGACGCTGACGCGCTGTCCGCGCTCGTCGACGGGGGCCCCCTCGGCGAGGAGCACCGTCCGGACCCGGTCGACCCGTTCCCGGCGATGACGTACGCCCGCTGGGGGGAACAGTGCGACACCCGGCATGTGCGGGTCGAGGGCGGGGACCTTACTCCGCTCGCGGTCGGGAACTACCTCGCCAAATACATCACGAAAAGTGTGGTGGATTCCGGCGCACTCGATCGCCGGTTCCGTGACACCGACGACCTACACGCCCGACTGCCGTTCCTCACCCCGCATCACGCCCGACTGGCGCATGCCGCGTGGCGGTTGGGCAGGGTTCCGGAGTTGGCTGATCTGAATCTGCGGAAGTGGGCGCACCAATTCGGGTTCAACGGGCATTGGCTGAGCAAATCCCGGCGGTATTCGACCACGTTCACCGCACGGCGAACCGCACGGCGGGTCTGGGCGCGCACCCACACCCCCACCGGGGGAGAACGCATCCCGCTGGATGCCTGGGGCCGACCCGAGGATGACGACCAGGTCGTCACCGTCACCGACTGGCGCTACCAGGGGTCGGGTTACAAAACCCCCAGTGACACATGGCTGGCCCTGCAAGCCGCAGACCAGGCCCGGTCGCGAAGGGAAGCCGTTCGTCGTCCCGGGTCCGAATCCTCGATGGAAAGGGAGTGTGCAGCGTGAGTGCCGATAACAAGGTCGTGCGGCTGACGTACACGGTGGAAGAGGTCGCGGCCCTGCTCGGGGTGAGCCGTGGTGTTGCCTACACCATGGCGCGTACGGGGGAGATTCCCGCGGTACGGGCCGGGGAACGACGCTGGATCATCCCCCGGGCGCGGTTCGAAGCGTGGCTGTCCGGGCGAGAGGCTGCCTGATGGGCCATGTTGTGAAAACTCCGGCCGGCACGTGGCGCGCGAACTGGCGTGACCCGTCGGGCCGGCAACGCGCGAAAACGTTCCGCACCAAAAAGGACGCGAACGTGTTCCTGTCCGGGGTGGAAACGGAAAAGGCACGGGGCACCTACCTCGACCCGTCCGCGGGCAAGGTGCTGTTCCGGGACCATGCGCGACGCTGGCAGGAAAGCCGGCAGGTGGAACTGACCACGGCGGCGGCCGGTGTCTCGAGGCTGCGTTGTCATCTGCTGCCACAGTGGGGAGAGTGGCCGTTGAACAAGATTGGTTTTCTCGACGTTCAGGCGTGGGTCACACGGCTTGCCGCGAAACTGTCGCCACAGACCGTGGCGTCGTGCCACGGCATCCTGTTCTCGATCATGAAGGCGGCGGTTCGTGCGCGGCTGATCCCGGTCAACCCCTGCGAAGGGGTGCGGCTGCCTCCGCGACGCAAGCGGGCCACAGCCGAGACTGTGATCACACGGGCGGAGTTGACGGGCAAGCTGCTCCCGGAGCTCCCGGAACGCTACCGGGCGTTGGTGCTCCTCGCGGCGTACACCGGGCTACGGTGGGGGGAGTGCGTCGGCCTGCGCTGGACTCGGGTTGATCTGACTGCCGCCGAACTCACTGTGGTCGAAACCGCGGTCGAGGTCTCCGGGAAGATCAGTGTCAAGCCCTACCCGAAAACGGAAGCGGGCCGGCGGACGGTGCCGATCCCTCCCCTCCTCGTGGCCTACCTCCGCCGGCACCGTGAGATCGTCCCACCCGCGCCGGATGATCTCGTGTTCCCGGACACGGTCGGACATCCCCTCCGGCGCTCGAACTTCCGGCGGTACGTGTGGGTACCGGCCCGGGGGAAGGCGGGGCTACCGACGTCGCTGACCTTCCACGCTCTTCGGCACTGCTACGCCACATGGTTGATCTCTGAAGGGGTGCCGGTCAACGTCGTGCAAGTCGCGCTCGGACACGAGCATGCGAGTACGACCCTGAACCGGTACACCCACCGACCGAAGGACTATCATGATCGGCTTCGGGCAGCCCTGACCGACCCTGCTGACGATCCGCTGACTGAGGACAGCCCGTGAAGATCGACGATCAGCCAAAGTGCCTGGTGGAGACGAGGGGACTTGAACCCCTAACCCCTGCCTTGCAAAGGCAGTGCTCTGCCAATTGAGCTACGCCCCCGGAGACGACCCAACCAAGAGTACGACACCGGGGCTCCGGTGGGCCGGAGTGTGACTCTGCGGCGGCCGAGTCGGCCGCGTACGACGCGGGGGCTCCAGAGCCGGGACGCGGGAGGCCCGCCGTCGCGCAGGGGCGGATCGCGATCCCTCTCCGTGCATCACGACTCCGGACGCGACCGGTGTTGTCGCGATCCGCCGGACAGCATTACCTGATTCACTGTAAGTTAGGTTAGGCAAACTTAATGAAGTCAGTCACAGGGACGGGCTGCGAAGGAGTACACAACAGGCTGTACGCAACGGAACACGAAGAGATGCACAACCTTGACACCGACGAATTATTCCGAGTATAGGTAAGCCTAACTTAACTAATAATCATGACATGGTGCTCCGCCTGAGCGTCCTCGGACGAGGTACGTCTGGTCAGCGCCGACGCGGTCACATGACTGGAAGGGCAGCCGTGGTAGGACGTCTGCACGAGCGGGCCGGAGAACTGACAGAACTCGGTGTCCACGACGTGATCGGGATCGGGTTCGGGCCTTCCAACCTCGCCCTGGCGATCGCCGTCGAGGAGCACAACGCCCAGGTGGAGCCCTCTGCGGCGCTGCGGGTCACCTTCCTGGAACGCCAGAAACGCTTTGGCTGGCATCGGGGAATGCTGCTCGACGGCGCCACCATGCAGGTGTCCTACCTGAAGGATCTCGTCACCCTGCGCAACCCGGCGAGCGATTTCAGCTTTGTGTCCTACCTGCACGGCCAGGACCGGCTGGTGGACTTCATCAACCACAAGACAATGTTCCCGTTGCGGTACGAGTTCCACGACTACCTGGAGTGGGCGGCGGGCCGCCTCGACCATTTCGTGGAGTACGACTCGGAAGTCGTCGACCTACGGCCGGTCACCCACGGCAGCGAGATCGCCTTCATCGACGTGGTGAGCCGGCGCGGCGGGGACCCCGAGCGGACCGAGGTGCGCCGCGCCCGCAACGTCGTCATCGCGGCCGGTCTGGAACCTCGCGCACCGGACGGGTTCGAGATCACCGAGCGGGTCTGGCACAACCACGACCTGCTCTACCGCGTCAACGCCATACCGTCGACACCGCGGGAGCGGTTCCTCGTCGTCGGCGCCGGCCAGAGCGCGGCCGAGGTGACCGAATACCTCCACTCCAACTTCCCGCGGGCCGCGGTGCACACGGTGTTCGCCCGCTACGGCTTCAGCCCCGCCGACGACAGCTCGTTCGCCAACCAGATCTTCGACCCGACCGCGGTCGACGACTTCTTCCACGCGTCCGACGAGGTCCGGGCGATGCTGCTCGACTACCACCGGGGGGCCAACTACTCGGTGGTCGACACCGACCTCATCGACGAGCTGTACCGCCGCCTCTACCAGGAGAAGGTGCGCGGCGCCGAGCGGCTGCACATGGTGCGGGCGTCCCGGGTCATCGACCTGGATGACGTCCCGGACGGCGTCCGGGCGACCATCGAGTTCCTCCCCACCGGCCGGCGCCAGACCCTCGACGTGGACGTGGTGGTGCTGGCCACCGGCTACCGTCCCCGCGACCCGTGGCGTCTGCTCGGCGGTATGGCGGCGGTGTGCGACGTCGACGACACCGGCCGGCTGCGGGTGCGGCGCGACTACCGGCTGGTCACCTCGGCGGGGACCACGGCCGGCATCTACGTTCCGGGCGCCACCGAGTACGCGCACGGCATCTCCTCCACGCTGCTGTCGAACGTCGCCGTCCGAGCCGGGGAACTCCTGCGCTCCGCCCTCGATCATGCTGACGACCAGGTCGACGACCAGGTCTATGACCGTGGTGACGATCGCGCCGACGGCGCGTCGGCCGCGGACGGGGTGACCGCCGACGCACCGGCCCTGGCGCTGGGCTGACCAGACGCCGGTACGGCTGACCAGGCCGGTACGGCCGCGGCGACGGCACGGACGAGCCATCCGGTCACCGTCAAGGGATGATCGGCCGCAGTCGGAGGACGACGAGCAACGGACCGGAGGACACGGGTGCATACTGGCGGGCCGTCGGGACGGGACGTCCTCATCAGCTCGATCATCAGCCAGTGGCGTCGGATCGCTGTGGGTTCGGTGATGGTCGCGGGGCATCAGATCGGGGAGGCCCTGGTCCCGGTCCTGATCGGGATCATCATCGATCGGGCCGTGTCGACCGGATCCACCGGCGACATTCTCCGCTGGCTCGCCGTCCTCGCGGTCACGTTCGCCGGCCTTTCGTTCTGCTACCGCTTCGGCGCGCGGTTCGGGGAACGTGCCGCCGAACGCTCCGCGCACAACCTGCGCATCCAGCTCACCCGCCGTGTCCTGGACCCGCGGGCGGGCGCGGAAACCGGTCGCCTGTCCGGGGCACTGGTGAGCATCGCCACGGGGGACGCCCAGCGGGTCGGCATCGTGAGCGCGGCGCTGCCCGCGTCGATCGCGGCCGTCACCGGCCTGTTGGTCGGCGCGGTCGCGCTGCTCACGGTCTCCGTCCCGCTCGGTCTGCTGGTGCTGTTCGGCGCGCCGTTCCTGCTGTGGGGGACGCACCTGCTCGGCCGGCCGCTGGAACGCCGCAGCGACACCGAGCAGGAACGCGCCGCGCACGCCTCGGGCGTCGCCGCCGACCTCGTCGCCGGGCTGCGGGTACTCAAGGGCATCGGCGCCGAGCCGGCCGCCATCGCCCGCTACCGGCGTACCAGCCAGGACTCCCTGCAGGCGACCCTGCGGGCGGCCAGCGCGAAGGCCTGGCACGACGGCGGCGTCCTCGCGCTGACGGGCATCTTCATCGCGCTGGTCGCGCTGGTCGCGGGCCGGCTCGCGGCCGAGGGCGACATCTCGATCGGTGATCTGATCGCCGCGGTCGGGCTCGCCCAGTTCCTGCTCGGACCGCTATCGATCTTCGCCTGGGTGAACGCGGAGTTCGCCCAGGGCCGGGCGTCCGCCGGCCGCATCGCCTCGGTGCTGGCGGCGCCCCCGGCGGTCGGAGCCGGGACGAGGAGCCTTCCCGGGTCGGTGCGGGGCCAGGTCCGCTTCCAGGACGTGACCTACGGGCCGCTGCGAGGCCTGACGTTCACCGCCGCCCCCGGCGAACTGCTGGGGATTGTCGTGGCCGATCCGGCGGCGGCCACCGCCGTCCTGCGGTGTCTGGGACGCGAGGCGGATCCGGACAGCGGTTCGGTCGAACTCGACGGGATGCCGCTGTCCGAGGTGTACCCGGCGGCGGTCCGCGCCGCGGTCCTGGTGGCCGCGCACGACGCGGAGCTGTTCGAGGGAACCCTGATCGAGAACGTCGTGGTGCCCACACCCCACGGTGGCCCGGCCGAAGATGAGCCCGCCGGACGTCAGCCTGTTGCTGTCGGGGGTGGTCTCACCGGGCATGGCCCCGGAAACGGCCCGGCCGCGGTCGGCATCGGTGCCAGGAGCCCGGTCGGTGCCGGGATCTCGGTCGGTGCCGGGATCTCGGTCGGTGCCGATGCCGGTGGCGTGGTGGAGGCCCGTACCGGAGGTGTGGTTGGACGGGCGCTGGTGGCGGCGGGGGCCGACGAGGTCGCGAGCAGCCTCCCGAACGGTGTCGACGAAATACTTGCTGAACGTGGACGGTCACTGTCGGGCGGGCAGCGGCAACGTATCGCGCTCGCCCGCGCACTCGCCGTCGACTCCCCCGTGCTGGCCGTGCACGACCCCACCACGGCGGTGGACGCGGTCACCGAGGCGCGGATCGCGGCCGGTATACGCGACATCCGCCGCGGCCAGACCACCATCCTGATCACGACGAGCCCGGCACTGCTCGCGGCGACCGACCGCGTGGTGGTCATCGACGGGGGCACGGTGATCGCCGATGGCACCCATGGCGAACTCGTCCACGGCCACGCGGACTACCGGGCAACCGTGCTCACATGACGATCACCGTCCTTCTGATGACCACCGTCCCCACGACGAACAGCGCTGTCCACACAGCGGTCGCTATCCCCACGACGACCGCTTTCCTTACGGTGAGCGCTGTCCATATTGCGGACAGTGCCCACCTGGTGAGCACCTTCCCCACAGCGAGCAGTGTCCACACTGCGGACAGTGTCCATCCGATGGTCACCATCCGTATGGAGAACGCCACCCATGCGGTAGGCGCTGTTCGCGGGACGGACGCCGTCAACACGGTAAGCGCCGTCCACGGGACGAGCGGTGTCCACACAGTGGGCAGCGTCCGCACGGCGGACGGTGTTCATATGGCGGATGGTGTCCATGTGATGACAAGTGTCCGCACGAGAACTGACGCGCAGGCCAGATGGGTGGCCCTGAGTACTCGTTCTGACACGATGACCACGCGGGAGAACCGACGATGACCAGCCCCGAGGCGTCCGCGGCCAGGCCCGAAGCGTCCGTGAGCAGGCCTGAGGTCTCCGCGCGGACGGACGACAGCCGGGAACTGCTGCCCACCGCGACCAGCGCGCGCATCCGTGCCGCGGTTGGCGGGCTGCTGCGTGAGCGGCGGGCGCTGACCATCGCCGCGTTCGGTGTGCTGGCCCTGTCAACGGTGGTCGGCCTGTTCACCGCGCCACTGCTCGGCCACATCGTCGACCTCGTGGCCGACGGCCGGTCGACCGACGCGATCATCACTCCGGTCGTGTTGCTCGTGGTCGTCGCGGCCGCGCAGGGCGTGCTGACCGCTGTCGGGGTCACCCTCGTCGCCCGGCTCGGCGAAGGCGTGCTGGCCGTCCTGCGCGAACGCTTCGTGGCGCGCGCGCTCACCCTGCCGCTGGAACAGGTGGAACGCGCCGGCACCGGCGACCTGACCTCACGCGTGACCAACGATGTCACGCGGATCACCGAAGCGGTCCGCGGAGCGCTGCCGGAGATGGCCCACGCCGCTCTGACCATCGGGTTCACCCTGGTGGGGCTCGCGGTCCTCGACTGGCGTTTCACGCTCGCGGCCCTGTTCGCCGCGCCCGTCCAGTTCCAGGCGGTCCGCTGGTACGCCGGGAGCAGCATTCCCCTCTACGCCAGGCAACGTATCGCCGCCGGCGCCCAGCAGCAGCAGCTCCTCGACACCATCGGCGGTGCGGCCACCGTCCGGGCGTTCCGCCGCGACGACGAACACATCGGCCGGGTCACCCGACGCTCCTGGACCACCGTCGACCTGGCCCTGCGGGGAATCCACCTGATCACGCGGTTCTACGCCCGGCTGAACCTCGCCGAGTTCATCGGTCTCGCCGCCGTCCTCACGGTCGGCTTCCTGCTGGTACGCAACGGATCGGTGACAATCGGCACGGCGACCGCGGCGGCACTGTACTTCCACAACCTGTTCAACCCGATCAACGTGGCGCTGGCGCTCGTCGACGAGGCCCAGGCCGCGACCGCGAGCCTGGCCCGGATGGTGGGCGTCGCCGACATCCCGACGACGCCGGAACCGCACCGACCCGCCCAGCCAACGTGTCAGCCAGTGCGCCGGCCAACGTGTTGACCAGCACGTCGAATGCCGCGCCGGCCGACGCGTCGGGCACCGTGTCGTCCGTGGTCTCGGCCGCCACCGCAGTCACCACGCCGGTCAGGGGGTCGGTCAGCAGGCCGGTCGCCGCGCCGGTGGACGCCTCGGTCAGAGCCGCCGGTATCGGCCACGCCTACCGGCCCGGTCACGAGGTGCTGCGTGACGTCGACCTCGACATCGAGCCGGGCGAACGGGTCGCGCTCGTCGGCGCCAGCGGCGCGGGCAAGACGACCCTGGCCAGGCTCATCGCGGGCATCCACCACCCCACCAGCGGGTCGATCGCGCTCGGCGGCGTGGGGCTGGACGAACTCGGCCCGGCCGCGGTCCGCCGGACAGTCGTCCTGATCTCCCAGGACGTGCACGTCTTCGCCGGTCCACTCGCCGACGACCTGCGCCTGGCCCGCCCGGACGCCAGCGACGACGAACTGCTCGCGGCGCTCGACCGCGTCGGCGCGGCCGGGTGGGCGAAGGCGCTGCCCGAGGGGCTGGCCACCGTGGTGGGGGAG
>NZ_CAAAFS010000002.1:0-2928 GCF_900634755.1 Protofrankia symbiont of Coriaria myrtifolia | reverse complement strand
CCGTGGTGGGGGAGGGCGGGCACCGACTGACCGTCACGCAGGCCCAGCAGCTCGCGCTCGCCCGCCTGGTCCTCACCGATCCGCCGGTGGCGATCCTCGACGAGGCCACCGCGGACGCCGGCAGCGCCGGTGCCCGCATCCTGGAGGCCGCCGCCGAGCAGGCGCTGGCGGGCCGGACCGGGCTGGTCGTCGCGCACCGTCTCACCCAGTCGGCCGGCGCGGACCTCGTCGTCGTCCTGGACGACGGGCGGATCGTCGAAACCGGTACGCACGACGAGCTCATCGCCGTCGGCGGACGCTACGCCGCCCTGTGGGAGGCATGGTCCGACACCCGCACGCCGCAGGACGCCCCTGCCAGCCAGTAGAACACCCGGCAAAGAAAAGATCGCCGGTTGTTTGTCGTTACGTACGCCCACCGGCCCGAAAAGCGTACAGAACGACAAACAACCGGCGATCATGCTCTGTACGGGCGGGCTCGGATGCCGCCGAGGTCGTTGGTGCCGGCGCCGGAGTTGGCGCCGGCTGGGGTGGCGGTAGGTCAGTCGCGGGTGGCGGCTTCCATTGCCTCGATCAGGCTCTTGGGGCGCATATCCGTCCAGTATGTCTCGATGTAGTCCAGGCACTCCTGGCGCGGGCCCGGCCCGTGCTCGACCGTCCAGCCGGCCGGGACGTCGATGAAGTCCGGCCACAGACTGTACTGCCCCTCGGCGTTGACCAGGACGGTGTAGACGCCGTCGGGATCCTCGAACGGGTTGGTCATGGGTATCCCCCTTCTCCGGTTCCGCTGTTCTGCTGTTCTGCTGTTCTGCTGTTCTCCTGGGCCCGGTTCTCCCGACCGGTTCTCCCGACCGGTTCTCCCGGGGCCCTGCCGAAACTCAGTTCTCAATCACAGTCAGTTCTCGATCACGGTCGGCGGGAATCATCATGGGCCACGCCATTGCCCACAATATTGCCACGGCTTCTTTCAGGATTTTCCGATATCGCTCCTGGCCGCCGCGGGTTTTGCCGGTGCCTGGTTTTCCTGACGACCGCCGGACGCGCGGCGGAAATCGTGATCATGCGCGCTCCGGCCGGCCGGTGGCGTGGGTCACCAGCGCGTCCAGGGCCTGGAACCAGGTCTCGGCCAGCTCGCGGACGGCGTCCTCAGCCAGCACACCGGACGGCCAGGACCAGAACACAGCCAGCTCCGGCCCGCCCGGACGGTCCTCGGTCAGCGAATTCACCACCAGGCAGTGCCCCTCCGGCATGTCCCCGTCGGCGTCGAGGTCCACCGCGTCCGACTCGGCGGCGTAGGACCAGTCCGTCGCCTCCGGGACGCCGAACCTGCCCATGTAGTTGAACTCGATCCGCGGGGTGCCCAGCCGCGCCAGCTCCGGCCCCGTCCGCGGGTTGAGATGGCGCAGCAGCCCGTAGCCGATTCCGCCGGACGGCAGGCCGGCCAGATGCTCCCGGACGCGCTCAAGCGCCTGCCCGGCGGCCGGCCCGCCGGCCAGCGCCTCGGCCAGATCAACCGGGCCGGGGTCCAGGCAGACCGGGATGACGCTGGTGAACCAGCCCACAGTGCGGGAGAGGTCCACGTCCCCGGCGAACTCCTCCTCCCGGCCGTGCCCCTCGAGGTCCACCAGGACCGCGTTGCCGACGCTGTCCGTGTCACCCACGCCGTCATTGCCCACGCCGTCATTGCCCACGCCGTCCAACCGGCGGCGGCGCCAGTCGGCGACGTCCGTTCGACCGGCAGCCGCAGCGCCAGGGTGCGCACCGTGCTGACGACGTCCCGGGCCGGGTCGAGCTCCCGGATCAGCGGCAGCGGGTCACCGCCGGCGAGGATGCCCGCCCACAGCGGCAGCTCGTCCTCGCGGGCGGGATCGGACGCCCGTTCGGTCAGCAGGCGGGACCAGCGCCGGAACGACGTGTCGACGGGCGGCAGGGCGGCGGGGCGTCCAGCGGAGATGCTCTCCCAGGCGGTCGCGAGGTCCGGCAGCAGGACGCGCCAGGAGACGCCGTCGATCGACAGGTGGTGCACCATCAGCAGCAGCCGGCCCGGCGCGGACCTGGCCGCGTCGAACCACACCGCCTGGAGCATGACGCCGGCGTCCGGGTCCAGCCGGTCCCGGGCGGCCAGCGCCGCCGCGGAGATCGCCCTGGTCAGCGCGTCCCCGGTGAGAACGCCGCCGGGCCCGCTGGTGCGGATGTCGACCCGTTCGAGCAGCGTCGCGACGTCCACCGCTTCGGGGGGCGGCACGGTGAACGTCCAGTGGTCACCGTTCGGGCCGGACGTGCGGACGAGGCGGGCCCGCAGCATGTCGTGCCGGTCCACCAGCGCTTGCAGGATGGCCAGCAGGGTCGTCCAGTCCAGTTCGGCCGGTGTCTGTACCAGCGCCGACTGGTGATAGCCGCTGATCGGCCCGCCCAGCTCACGCAGCGCGTGCATGATCGGGGTCAGCGGGACGGTTCCCGTCCCGTCGTCGCCGCCGGCCCGCTCCGACGCCGGGGCGAGGGCGGTGGCCACCGTGGCCAGTGCCGCCACCGTGCGATGGCGGAAGACCTGGCGCGGGGTGATCCGGAAAGCGGCCGCGCGGGCCTGGCTGACCAGCTCCATCGCGACGATGCTGTCCCCACCAAGGGTGAAGAAGTCGTCGTCGACGCCGAGTTCGGGGACGCCGAGCACCGCGGCGAACGCGTCCCGCAGCGCCTGCTCCGTGAGGTTGCTGGGGGCCCGGCCGGAGACGGTGGCGGTGAAGTCGGGGGCCGGCAGCGCGTTGCGGTCCAGCTTCCCGTTGGGCAGCGCCGGCAGCTGGGGGAGCGGCACGAACGCCGCCGGCACCATGTAGTCGGGCAGCGTACGGACAGCATGGTCACGCAGCGTTGCCACATCCGGCGCCGACAACGCCGCGGGCCGCGGCTCGCTATCCGTTCCGGCCGTCCCCA
>NZ_CAAAFS010000001.1:0-37705 GCF_900634755.1 Protofrankia symbiont of Coriaria myrtifolia | reverse complement strand
CAACCCAGTTGTCCCCAGACCGGCCGTCCCCACTTCGGGCTGGTCCGCTTCGTTCGTTCCCGGGGCGGTCGCCGGGGGAAGCGCCGGGGGATCGGTGACCACGTAGGCCACCAGCTGTCGGACGCCCGGACGGCCCTCGCGGACGGTGACCACCACCTGGCTAACGCCGGGCAGTCCGGCGATCGTCGTCTCGATCTCGGCGAGCTCGACCCGGAAGCCCCGGATCTTGACCTGGTCGTCGGAGCGTCCGCCGTACTCGATCTGGCCGTCCGCGTTCCAACGGGCGAGGTCACCGGTCCGGTACATCCGGGCGCCCGCCGGCTCGAAGGGGTTCGCGACGAACCGCTCCGCGGTGAGCGCGGCCCGTCCCAGGTAGCCACGGGCCAGGCCGGCCCCGGCCAGGTACAGCTCACCGGTGACCCCGGGCGGGACCGGTCGCAGGTACGCGTCCAGCACGTACGCCCAGGTGTTGGCCACCGGACGGCCGACCACAGGACGGTCACTGTCAGCAACCCGGGCGACGAGCGCGTCCACGGTGGACTCGGTCGGGCCGTACAGGTTGAAGCTCTCGGTGCCGGTCAGCGCGCGCAGTCGGTTCCACAGCGGCTCCGGGACGGCCTCGCCGCCGAACCCCACCACCGCGAGCGGGCAGCGGTCTCCCGTGACCAGCCCGACGTCGACCATCTGGGCGAGCAGCGACGGTGTCACCTCGATGAAGTCGATGCCCTCCGTTGCGATCATCTGGGCCAGCAGTTCCGGGTCCCGGCGGGCCTCATCCGACGCCACGTGCAGGGCGTGGCCGTCGAGCAGCCACAGCTGCGGCTGCCAGGACGCGTCGAACGAGAACGACCAGGCGTGCGCCACCCGCAGCCGCTCCCGGCCGGTCGCCGCCACCGCCGGCGCGTACAGGGTCTCGCGGTGGCTGTGGAAAAGGTTCACCACACCCTGATGGGGCACGACGACCCCCTTGGGCCGTCCGGTCGAACCGGAGGTGTAGATCACATAGGCCGGGTGCGCCGGCAGCAGGGGCAGCGCCCGGTCGTCGTCGGTGGGGTTCCCGCCGTCGGCGGCGGCGAGGCGGGCGACGGTGGCCGGATCGTCGAGCAGCAGCGTCGCGACGCCGGTGACCGGCAGGCTCGCGGCGATCTGACATGTCGTCACGAGCAGGTGCGGGGCGGCGTCGGCCACGATGTCCGCGAGCCGGTCCGCGGGGTTGTCCAGATCCACCGGCAGGTAGGCGCCGCCGGCCTTGTGCACAGCCAGGATCGCCTGGACGTACCCGGCCGACCGCGGCAGCGCCAGCGCCACCGTCCGCTCCGGTGCCACCCCGTGCTCGACGAGCAGCCGGGCCAGCCGGTTCGCCCGGTCGTTGAGCTCGGCGAACGTCCACCGGGTGGTACCGGAGACGACGGCGACGGCGTCCGGAGCGCGTTCGGCCTGCGCCTCGAACAGCGCCGGCACGGTCGTGGGCGGCACCGCCAGCGGCGTGCCGTTCCACTCCACCAGCATCCGGTGCCTCTCCCGCGGCGAGAGGACGTCCAGCCGGGCGGCCGGCTGGTCGATGTCGGTGGCCATCGCCTCGAGCAGGCCCACCATGGCGGTGACGATCCGCTCCGCGGCGTCCTGGTCGAACAGGTCACCGCGGTACTCCGCGGTCAGGCTCAGCCGTTCGCCGGGCTCGACCGCCCAGGCGAACGGGTAGTGCGTGGCGTCCTGGTGCCCCACCGCCGCGGTGCGCAGCCCGTCCTCCTCACCGAGCTCCGGGCCGTCGGCGACGGGGTAGCTCTCGAACACGATCAGCGTGTCGAACAGTTCCCCGAGCCCCGCGGCCCGCTGGATGTCGGCCAGCCCCAGGTGCTGGTGGGCGATCAGCCCGGCCTGGGCGTCCTGGAGGCGTTCGAGCAGGCCGGCCACGGTGTCGCCGGGCCGCGACCGGACCCGGACCGGGACCGTGTTGATGAACAGCCCGATCATGGACTCGACGCCGGCGAGCTCCGGCGGGCGGCCGGAGACGGTGGCGCCGAAGACGACGTCGTCCCGCCCGGTCAACCGGGACAGCAGAATGCCCCAGGCGCCCTGCACCAGGGTGTTGAGCGTGAGGCCACGCTGGCGGGCCACCGCCGTCAGGGCCACGGTCAGCTCTGTGGACAGCTCCACCGTGCGCAGGTCCGGCACCAGCGGCGGCCGATCCGGGTCGGCCGGCACCAGCAGGGTCGGCTCGGCGAGGCCGTCGAGCGAGCGCGCCCACTCGGCCCGCGCCGCCCGCTGGTCCTGCCGGGCGAGCCAGCCCAGATAGTCACGGTAGGGGACGGCCGGGGCGAGGCCGGCCGCGTCACCGCCCCGCCGGTAGATCTCGGACAGCTCGGCCATCAGCAGGGGCACCGACCAGCCGTCCATCACCAGGTGCTGGTGGGAGATGGCCAGCCGGTGTTGCTGGTCGCCGAAACGCACCAGCAGCAGCCGCAGCAGCGGCGCGGCGGCCGGATCGAAACGGCGCCGCTCCTGGGCCAGGTACCGCTCCCACGCGGTGTGCCGGCCCGCCTCGTCCAACACCGAGACGTCGACCTGCCGCCAGGGCAGCGTCACGTTCCGGGCGACCAGTGCGACCGGGCGTCCCGAGGCGAGGTAGCGAAAGCCGGCCCGCAGGTTCGCGTGCCGCTCCAGCAGCGCCTGCGCGGACCGCCGCAGCCTGGCCGGGTCCAGCGGGCCGTCCAGCTGGAAGGACACCTGGACGGTGTAGACGTCCAGTTCCCCCGCGTCGGGGCCGACGCCGGGATCGCCCGCACCGGGATCGCCGTCGGAAACGGCGGCCGGCCGGCCGGCGACCGGGTTCAGCTCATCGGCCGCGGCCGGATCGGTGTCGGCGTCCGGGTCGGTGTCCGGGTCGAACGAGGCGTGGAAGAGCAGGCCCGCCTGTAGCGGTGACAGCGGGAGGATCTCCGCCGGCTGGGGACGCAGCCCGGCGAGCTCCGCCGCCTCGGCCGCGTCGAGCGCCAGCGGGGGCGCGCCGGTGTCGGCGTGCTCCGCGAGGGCCGCTGGATCCACGGCGTCGGGCAGGATCCCGGCGGCCGACGCGAGCGCCGCCACCGTCCGGTAGCGGAACACGTCCCGTGGGCTGATCGCCAGCCCCGCCGTGCGGGCCCGGCCGACCACCTGCATCGCGAGGATGCTGTCGCCACCGAGGGTGAAGAAGTCGTCGTCGACACCGACGCGCGCCAGGCCCAGCGCCCCGGCGACGAGCTCGGCCAGCAGCGCCTCGCGCGGGCTGGCCGGCGCGGAGTCGGAGACCAGCCCGGCGAAGTCCGGGGCCGGCAGCGCGGCCCGGTCGAGCTTGCCGTTGGGGGTGACCGGCAGCGCGTCGAGCACGACAAAGGCCGCCGGAACCATGTGCTCGGGCAACGCCTCGACCGCCCGGGCCCGCACGGCGTCAACGTCCACACCGCCCGCGCCGGCACCGTGCGCGTCGGCGCTGGCCGGGTGCGCAGCAGCCACGCCGCCCGGTGCATCCGTTGCGTTCGGTACCAGGTAGGCCACCAGGTGGCGTTGCCGGAGGTCGTCCTCGCGGACGACGACCACCGCGCGGGCGACCCTCGGGGCCTGGGACAGCACCGACTCGATCTCGCCGAGCTCGACCCGGAAACCTCTGATCTTCACCTGGTCGTCGACCCGGCCGAGGAAGGCGAGCTCACCGTCGTCGGTCCACCGGACCAGGTCGCCGGTGCGGTACAGCCGGCTGCTCGCCGCCCCGAACGGGTTGGCGACGAACCGCTGCGCGGTCAGGCCCGGCCGGCCCAGATAGCCGCGTCCGAGCTGGACGCCGGCGAGGTAGAGCTCTCCGGGGACGCCCGGCGGCACCGGGCGCATGGCGGCGTCGAGCGCGTACACCTGGGTGTTCCACACCGGACGGCCGATCGGCACCGAACCGGGTGGTAGCGGGCCGGTTGGCAGCGGTCCGGTGAAGCGGGTGGACGTGACGTCGACGGAGGCCTCGGTCGGCCCGTACAGGTTGTCCAGCCGGACGTCCAGGACGCGACGCAGACGGGTGGCCAGCTCCACGGGCAGCGCCTCGCCGCTGCACAGCACCCGCCGCAGGCCGGTGCACCCGGCAGCCGCCGGCTCGGCGAGGAACGCCTCCAGCATGGACGGCACGAAGTGCACGATCGTCACCCGCTGCGATTTGATCACTTCCGTCAGGTACAGCGGATCGCGGTGTCCCTCGGGGCGGGCCATGACCAGCGTCGCGCCGACGGTCAGCGGCCAGAAGAACTCCCAGACCGACACGTCGAAACTGGCCGGGGTCTTCTGCAGCACCCGGTCGTCGGCGGTCAGCCGGTACTCGTCCTGCATCCACAACAGCCGGTTGACGATGCCCGCGTGCGGGACGACGACTCCCTTGGGCTGTCCGGTCGAACCGGAGGTGTAGATCACATACGCCGCCGACCGGGGATCGATCGCGCCACGCCCCGGCAGGCCGTCCGGACCGTCCGACTCACCCCGCTCCAGGCCGCCGATGCCGAGCCCACCGGCATCGAGCCTGTCCACACCGGCGCCGTTCACAGGGAGACCGTTCACAACCGAGTCACCCACAGCGAGGCCGTCCACAACGGAGCCGTCCACAGTGGGACCGTCCACAGCCGAACTGTTCGCGGCGGAACCGTTCACAGCCAGGCCGGCGGCGGAGCCGTTCACGGCCGCTATGACGGCGGGATCGTCGAGTTCCAGGACGGGCACGGCCGTCTCCGGCAGGGCGGAGCGGACCGCCGACGTGGTCACCAGGCAGGTCGAGTGGGCGTCGGCGAGCATGAACGCGATCCGGTCGGCCGGGTAGTCCGGGTCGACCGGCAGGTAGGCGGCGCCCGTCCGATGTATCGCGAGCAGGGTGACGACGAGTTCCGCCGAGCGCGACACCGCCAGCGCGACGATCCGCTCCGGCCCGGCACCCCGCTGGGCCAGCACCCGCGCCAGCCGCCGCGCCCGCGCGTCCAGCTCCGCGTAGGTCAGCTCCGTGCGGGACGGCCGAGCGTGGGGTGACTGCCCGTCGGACGGCCCCCCGTGGGGCGGCTGCCCGTCGGACGACTGCCTGCAGGGTGCCTGCGCACCGTCCGCCTGCGCACCGTCCGCCTGCGCACCGGACAGTTGTGTGTCGGACGACTGTGAGCCGGACAGCGGTATGTCGTCACAGATCAGCGCGATCGCGTTCGGAGTACGCGCGGCCTGCGCACGGACCAGATCCAGCAGGGTTGTCGACTCGTCGACCGGGTGGGCGGTGTCGTTCCAGTCCCGCAGGACCCGATCCCGCTCGAGCGGGGTGAACACGTCCAGCAGGCCGATCGGCTCGTCGGCACCAGCCGCCACCTGGCCGAGCAGCGCGGTGAGCCGGGCCCCGATCCGCTCGACGGTGGCGCGGTCGAACAGGTCGGCGCTGTACTCGATCCCGCCGACGATCCCGTCGCCGTCCGCCGGCTCGACAAAGGCGAAGGACAGGTCGAACTTGGCCGTGTGCTGGCCGAGCGGCTCCGGCCGGGATGGCAGGCCCAACAGCGCCGGCCCGTCCCCGGCACCGGCCAGATAGACGATCATGATCTGGAAGAGCGGATGGCGCGAGAGCGACCGGGCCGGGTTGACCGCATCCACCACCCGCTCGAACGGCACGTCCTGGTGGTCGAAGGCGGCCAGGTCGGTCTCGCGCACCCGGGCCAGCAGCTCGCGGAAGGTGGGATCGCCCGACGTGTCGGTCCGTAGCACCAGCGTGTTGAGGAAGAAGCCCACCAGGTCGTCGAGCGCCTCGTCACCGCGGCCGGCGGCCGGGGTGCCCAGCGGGATGTCGCTCCCTGCCCCGAGGCGGGTGAGCAGCGCCGCGACCGCGGCCTGCAACACCATGAACATGGTGACGTCGCACGACCGGGCGAGCTCGCGCAGACCGCGCGAGAGCTCCGCGTCCAGCGCGAAGTCGACCACTCCCCCGCGGGAGGTCGGCTCGGCCGGACGCGGCCGGTCCAGCGGCAGCGTCAGCTCGCTCGGCGCGCCGGCGAGCGCCTGCCGCCAGAAGGCGAGCTGGCGGGCCAGCAGGCTGTCCAGGTCGGTGGCGTCGCCGAGGACAGCACGCTGCCACAGCGCGTAGTCGGCGTACTGCACCGGTAGCGGAGCCCACGCCGGTGGCGACCCGGCCAGCCGGGCCCGGTAGGCGGCGGTCAGGTCGTCGACGAAGGGCCGCTCCGACCATTCGTCGACGGCGATGTGATGCACCAGGAACAGCAGGACGTGCTCTTCCGGCGCCAGCTCGAAGACCCACACCCGCATCGGCGGTTCCTGCTCGAGCGCGAAGCCGTAGCTCACCGCGGCGGACAGGCGCGCCGCCAGCTCGGCCTCCCCGACCCGTTCGACGTCGATCCGGACTCCGGTGTCGCGCGGCTCCAGCACCTGCTGGTACGCCCGGCCGTCGCGCTGCGGGAAGATCGTCCGCAGGGTTTCGTGCCGCTCCGCCAGGTCGCCTATGGCCGCCCGCAGCGCGGCCATGTCAAGGTGCCCGAAAAGCCGCCAGAGCAGCGGAATGTTGTAGGTGGGGCTCGGCCCGTCAACCTGGTAGAGGACCCACAGCCGCTGCTGGGCGAATGACAACGGCAGCCGTTCAGGTCGCGCGGGAGGCGCCACCCGTTCCAGCGCCGGCCCGGCCGCGCCGGTGTGCTCCAATCGCCTGACGAGCCCCGCCACGGTCGGTGCCTCGAAGACGGTACGCAGCGAAAGCCGCACCCCCAGGGCTGTGCCGATCCGCGCCACCAGACGGGCCGCCAGCAGCGAGTGGCCACCAAGAGCGAAGAAGTTGTCGTCGGTCCCGACCCGTTCCAGGCCGAGAACATCCGCGAACAGCCCGCAGAGCAGATGCTCGCGCGCGGTACGCGGCGAGGCCCCCGACATCCGCGTGGACGGGTCCGGAGCCGGCAGGGCGCGGCGGTCCAGCTTGCCGTTCGGGGTGACCGGCAGCGAGTCGAGCACAAGCAGTGCCGCCGGGACCAGATACTCGGGCAACGTCGCGGCCAGCCGGGCTCGCAGCGCCGCGGTATCCACGTCCTGCCCGGGAGCGGCCACCACATACCCGACCAGCCGCTGGTCACCGGGGCGGTCCTCGCGGACGGCGACCGCCGCCTGCGCCACCGTGCCGTCGGCGAGCAGCGCGGAGGAGATCTCGCCCAGCTCGATGCGGACCCCCCGCAGTTTCACCTGGTCGTCCACCCGGCCGAGGAACTCCAGCTCACCGCTGGGCGTCCAGCGGACGAGGTCGCCGGTGCGGTACATCCGCTCACCCGGGCCGCCGTACGGGTCCGCGACGAACCGCTCCGCGGTCTGCGCGGACCGTCCCAGGTACCCGTGGGCGATCTGCACGCCCGCGAGGTACAGCTCACCGGGGACTCCGGCGGGTACCGGACGCAGGGCGGAGTCGAGCACCGACACACGGGTGTTCCACACCGGCCGGCCGATCGGTACCGACCCCGGACCAGTTCCGGCTCCGTCCGTCATCCCGCCAGCGGCGCCGGGCCCAGCCCGGAACCAGGTCACGTCCACCGATGCCTCTGTCGGCCCGTACAGGTTGTCCAGCCGCGCATGCGGCAGGACCCGGTGGAACCGGTGAGCGAGGTCGGCCGGCAGCGCCTCCCCGCTACAGATCGCCCGACGCAGCCCGGTGCAGCCGGCCGCCGCCGGCTCCGCCAGGAATTCCGCCAACATCGACGGCACGAAGTGCACGGTCGTGATCCGCTCGCGGTCGATCAGCGCTGCCAGGTAGCCGGGGTCCCGATGCCCGTCGGGCGCCGCCACCACCAGCGTCGCCCCGGCGAGCAGTGGCCAGAAGAACTCCCACACCGACACGTCAAAACTCGAGGGGGTCTTCTGCAGGACCCGATCACCCGCGTCGAGCCGGTATTCGTGCTGCATCCAGCACAGCCGGTTGACGATGCCGGCATGCGAGACCATGACGCCTTTCGGTCGTCCGGTCGAACCCGAGGTGTAGATCACGTAAGCCGGCAGGTCGCCGCCGGCGGGCTGCGGAACCTCCTCGGCGTCAAACCGCGTGCCCGGCTGGGCGTCGACCTGTGCGCGGAACTCGGCCGAGTCCACCACTGACAGCGGCACCTCGGTGACCGGCAGGCGTGCGGTGGCCGCGGACGTGGTCAGCACCCTCACGGGAGCGGCGTCGGCCATCATGAACGCGAGCCGGTCAGCCGGGTAGTCGGTGTCCAACGGCAGGTAGGCCGCTCCGGCCTTGTGTACGGCGTAGAGCGCGACGACGAGCTTCGCCGACCGCGGGATGGCCACCCCCACCATCGAGCCGGGCCCGATCCCGTGTGCGGTGAGCAGCCTGGCCCACCGGTTCGCCAGAACGTCCAGCTCCGCATAACGCAGTGTCATGTTCTCGGTGACCAGCGCGACCGTGTCAGGGCTGCGGTCCACCTGCTCCTCGAACAGGCGCGGCAGCGTCCGGGCCGGCACCACGTGGGTGGCACCGGTCCCGTCGGCCAGGAGCCGGCGGCGTTCGTCCGGATCAAGAATGTCGATCGCGGCGAGCGGCCGGTCCGGGTCGGCGGCGACCTGCTCAAGGAGCCGGATCATCCGTCGGGCCAGATGTTCCGCGGCGGTGTGGGCGAGACGGTCGGTCGCGTACTCCAACAGGAGGCTGATCCGGCCTGCCGCGGCGCTTTCCCCAACCCGCTCCACGAGGGTGAAGTGCAGGTCGAACTTCGCGGTCACGACTTCGGTGGGGTACCAGTCCACCGCCTGCCCGAACAGGGTGCCGCTGTCGTCGCTACGACGGTGGTAACCGGTCATCACCTGGAACAGCGGGTTCCGGCCAGCGGTCCGGGGCGGGTTCAACGCCGCGACCACCTGCTCGAACGGGATGTCCTGGTGGTCGAAGGCGGCAAGATCGGTCTGACGGGTCCTGGCCAGCAGCTCGGTGAAGGCCGGGTCACCGGACAGGTCGGAACGCAGGACGAGGGTGTTGACGAAGAAGCCAACCAGGTCATCCAGTGCCTCGTCGGTACGGCCGGCGACTGGAACGCCGAGCGGGATGTCCTCACCCGCTCCCAGCCGGTGCAGCAAGGCCGCGACGGCGGCATGGGCCAGCATCGACATGCTCGTACCGGTCCGCGTACACAGGGCACGCAGCGCCTGCGCCGTCATATCGGGCACCTCGAACCGCACCCGGGCACCGACGCCGTCACGGGCCGCAGGCCGCGGCCGGTCCAGCGGCAGCGGGATCTCCTCGGGCAGGTCGCGCAGCGCGTCCGCCCAGAAGGTCAGTTGCCGGGCGGCCATGCTGTCCGAATCCGCCGGATCACCCAGGAAGCGCTGTTGCCACAGCGTGTAGTCGGCATACTGCACCGGCAGCGGCGCCCATCCGGGCGTCGAACCATTTCGGCGGGCGGTGTAGGCGGCGTCCAGGTCACGTAGGAACGGGCGGTCGGACCACTCGTCCGTGGCGACGTGGTGCAGGACGACCGCCAGCACGTGGTCGGCTACGCCGAGCCGGAACACCGCCAGCCGCAGCGGCGGATCGGTACGCAGGTCGAACGGCCTGGCCGCGGCCTCGGCCACGCGCTCGGCCAGCTCATCCGACGCGCATTCGACGACCATGACCTCCGGCCGGGCGGAGCCGATGTCGAGGATCCGCTGGAACCCGGCGCCCTGATGTTCCTCGACGACGGTGCGCAGGGACTCGTGCCGATCCATCACGTCCACGGCGGCGGCGCGCAGCGCGTCCAGGTCGAGATCACCACGGAGCCGGAACACCATCGGGTAGTTGTAGGCGGTGGCGGTATGCCTCGCGGATCGCCCGCCGCGCTCGCGGTCAACGGGAATCCCTCCCGCCACGAGCCGATCGACCAGCCAGAGCCGCTGTTGAGCCGGCGAGAGCGGGATCCGCCGCGGACGGGGTATGGGCACCACCGCCGGCCGCGGCGGCCGCCCGTCACCGATCCGTACGGCGAGCAGCGCCGGGGTGGGCGCCTCGAACAGATCGCGGATGGCCAGCTCGGCGCCGAACTCGGCCCGCGCCTGGCTGATCAGACGGATGGCGAGCAGGGAATGGCCGCCGAGATCGAAGAAGCTGTCGGTGACCCCGACCTCGGACAGCCCCAGGACCTGCGTGAACAGGGCACACAGACGCTCCTCCTCGGCGGAGGACGGGGCCCGGCCGGGAGCCTGGACGGCGCTGGGCTCGGCGTCCGGCAGGGCCGCGAGATCCAGCTTGCCGTTGATGGTCCGGGGCAGCGCGTCCAGGGTGAGGATCCCCGCCGGGACCATGTAGTCCGGTAGCTGCGCGCGCAGGTGGTCGCGCAGCCGGGCGATCAGCGCGCCGTTGCCGCGCGCGGCGGTCGGGTCGTTGGCGTAGGCGGCCAGCGACACCCCCGACGCATCCGATGTCCTCGCTGTCTCCGCTGTCTCCGCTGTCTCCGCTGCTCTCGATGCCGCTGGTGACACCGGTGTTCCCGATGCCTGGACGGCTGTGTCGGTCGGACGGTAGACGTCGACGGCGGCCCGGCCGGCGAGTTGGTCGGCAGCGACGAACACGGCGTCGAAGCACCCGTGGGCGACCGCGGATCCGTCCTGCCCGTCCCACGGCGCGGCGTCCGGCACAGCGCCGTTCCACGGCGCCGCATCCGGCACAGTGCCGGACTGGGACACGGCGTCAGGCGCCGCGCCGGACCAGGTGGTGAGGACGGTGTAGCCGAGCTGGTCACCCAGGTCGTGCAGCACCTCCGGTTCCACCCCGGCACCGGTCGTGGCAAGCAGCGCCTGGATGTCGGTCACCGTGTGCCCGCCGTCCGGTTGTCCGGACGCGCCCCGCGGGCGCTCGACGACGCTGTCCGGTTGTCCGTCAGCGCTGTTCAGCGTGGACGTCTGATCCACCAGCGCGCGCACGGCCGCGAGCTCGCCCGCGAGGCGCGCGTTCGGGATGCCGCTGACCCGCAGCCTGTCCGGACGGCGATCCCGCAGATGTGCGCGCAGTCCGGCCAGGGCCCCGGCAACCGCGTCCGCTGCCACGCCGTCCACAGCGCCGGCATCCACAGCGCTGGTGTCCACAGGTCCGGTGTCCACAGGTCCGGTGGTGTCGACGGTCGAGATCCAGTTCTGCCAGGGCAGGGTCGGCGCGTCCGCGAGGGAGAGGGTGGACGCCGGGGACCGGTGGATCACCGCGTCGTACCGGTGGCGGGTGAGCTCGTTGTGATGGTGGCCACGCTTGACGCGCACGGTCACCGTGATGCCCGGGATCGCCCGCGGCAGCGCGGCGAAGTAGTCCGGGTCGACGAGCAGTTCCTTGTCGAGGGTGACGCCACGCTCGATGGCGTGGCGCAGCCGTGCCGGCTCGGTCCGCTCGTCCGTGCGGGTCACCGCGACCGCGGTGTGGAAGGCACGGGCCAGCCGCAGGTTGCGCACGTCACCGACGAACAGCGCCCCACCGGGGACGAGCAGGCCCACCGCCGCCGCCAGCACGCCGGTGAGGTGGTCCACGCTCGGGAAGTACTGCACCACCGAGTTGACGACGACGGTGTCGAAGAAGCCGGCCGGCAGCCCGTCGAACACGTGCGCCGGCTGCGCGCGCAGCTCGACGCGGCCGGCCAGGGCGGGATGGGCCGCCACGTCGGCCCGCAGCTTGTCGATGACGGGCGCGGCGATGTCGGTACCCCAGTAGGCCTCGGAGTCCGGCGCGAGCCGGGACAGCAGCAGCCCGCTGCCGACCCCGATCTCCAGCACCTGCCTGGGCCGCAGCTCGCGGATGCGGCTGACGGTGGCCTCCCGCCACTCGCGCATGTGCGCCAGCGGGATGGGCTGGCCGTCGTAGCTGCTGTCCCAGCCGGCGAAGTCCTCCCGGAAGACAGCGGTGTCGATCTCGGTGTACTCGGCGTCGTAGATCTGCTGCCATTCGCCGATCTGCTCGCGTTCGGCCTGGTCACGGGCGTCCCCGGTCAACTCGGCGGGCACGACGTAGCCGACCAGCCGGGTCAGGCCGGGCACGGCCGGGTCCGTGCGGACGGCCACGGCGGCCTGGGCGACCTGTGGATGACGGGTCAGCGCGGCGGAGATCTCACCGAGCTCGACCCGGTAGCCACGGACCTTCACCTGGTCGTCGGTGCGGCCGAGGAAGTCCAGGTTGCCGTCGGGCCGGCGGCGGGCGAGGTCGCCGGTGCGGTACATCCGCGACCCGGGCGGGCCGAACAGGTCGGCGACGAACCGCCCGGCGGTCAGCCCGGGACGGTCGAGGTAGCCGCGGGCCAGGCCCGCGCCGCTGATGTGCAGTTCGCCGACGGCGCCGTCGGGCACCGGCCGCAGCCAACCGTCCAGCAGGTACACGCTGGTGTCACGGATCGGCCGTCCGACGGTTGGGGTGTCACTGTCGGTAGTTCCTCCGCCGAGAGTGTTGATGGTGTAATCAGTCGGCCCGTACAAGTTGTAACCATACGTACCCTCCGTGTCGCGCAGGCGTGACCAGACCACGTCGGAGACCGCTTCGCCGCCCAGCAGCACCAGCACCGGCCGGTGCCCCCCGGTCGGAGCGCCCCGCCCCGGCTCCGCCGGGCCCGCCAGGTCCGCCGTGCTGGCCGTGCTCGGCGCCTGCTCCGGATCGCCGGGGCCGTCCAGCAGCCCGTGCTCGAACAGCAGCCCGGCGTAGGTCGGCGTCACGTTGACCACGTCGACGCGGTGCGTGTCGCAGTAGGCCACCAGAGCCTGGGCGTCGCGGCGCAGCTCCTCGTCGCAGACGTGCACCTCGTGCCCTTCGACGAGCCAGAGCAACTCCTCCCAGGACATGTCGAACGCGAAGGAGACGGTGTGCGCGATCCGCAGCCGCCGCCCGCCGGCGGAGGCGACCGCCGGCCCGAAAATGGCCTCCCTGTGGTTGAGCTGCATGTTCGTCAGCCCCCGGTACGGGGTGACGACGCCCTTGGGACGGCCGGTGGAGCCGGAGGTGTAGATGATGTAGGCGGGGTGGTCCAGCCGGTGCGGCCGGCCGGGAGCGAACCCGGGCCGCTCGTCGTCGGCCAGGCCGTCACCGGGCAGCGCGGCGAGCCGTTCGGCCACCGCCGGGTCGTCGAGCAGGACGCGGGTGGGTGTCGTGCCCACCTCGTCGCGCCCGCGCCCAGCCGTGTCCGTCCCGCCTGCGCCCGCGCTGGTCCCGTCCGCGCCGGTTCCGGCCGCGTCCGCCGTGGCCGCGTCGGGGGTAACCAACAGTGGCTCGACCGTGGACGTGGTGAGCACGCACATCGAGGCCGCGTCGGTGATCATGAACGCCAGCCGGTCGGCCGGGTAGTCCAGGTCCAGCGGCAGGTAGGCCGCGCCCGTCCGCAGCACCGCGAACAGCGCCACGACCATGTCGATCGAACGCGGCAGGGCCAGCGCCACGACCCGTTCAGGCCCGGCGCCCTCGGCGAGCAGCAGGCGGGCCATCCGGTTGACCCGGGTGTCGAGCTCGGCATAGGTCAGACGCTGCTCACCGAAGACGAGCGCTACTTCCCGCGGTGTGCGTGCCGCCTGCGCGCCGAGCATGTCGGCGACCGTGTCGTCGGGCACCGGCACATCACCGGACGGCAACGACTCGCCGGCCCGCGGCGGCTCGTCGGGCGACAGCGTGCCGGGCAGCGGACGCCCGTCCGCCGTCGGGCTTTCGGCCAGGAGCCGAAGCTCCCGCGGGGGGATCAGCTGGAGGCCGCCGGCTCTGGTGCCCGGGTCGCCGGTCAGGCTGTCGAGCGCGGTGGTGTAGCGGGCCAGCAGGGCACCCGCGAACGCGGAGTCGATGACGTCCGGCCGGTAGTGCAGGGTGATCCGCAGCCGCTGGCCCGGGAAGATGACCAGGGTCAACGGGTAGTGGGTGGAGTCGACGTAGCCGGCGTCGTGGACACCGAGCCGTTCGCGCAGCCGGGCGGAGTCGCCGCCCGTCCCGCCGCCGAAGTTCTGCAGCACGTACAGGGTGTCGAACAGCTGGCTGTGGCCGCTGCCGCGCTGCATGTCGGCCAGGCCCAGGTACTCGTGGGGCATCAGCGCGGTGCGCTCGGCGGAGAACCGGCGCAGCAGGTCACCGACCAGCTCCGACGGGTCGAGCGCGACCCGCACCGGCACGGTGTTGAGGAACAGCCCGATCACGCTCTCGACGTCCGGGATGTCCGCCGGCCGGCCCGCGACCGTGGTACCGAAGACCACGTCGTCCCGGCCCACCGCGTTCGACAGCACCAGCGCCCAGGCCACGCTAAGCAACGTGTTGACGGGCACCGCGTGCCGACGGGCCTGCGCCCGCAGCAGCTCGCTCAGCTCGGCGGGCAGCTCGACGGCGTGCCGGTCCGGCAACGCCGGGGTGGGGCTCTGGCCGGCCGGGCCGAGCAGCGTCGGCTCGGCGAGGCCGGCGAGCGCGTCCCGCCAGGACCGGCTGGCCAGCTCGACGTCCTGCTCGGCGAGCCAGCGCAGGTAGTCCCGGTAGGAGCCCGGCCGGGGCAGCCCCCGGTCGTCGCCGGCCTGCTCGTACAGGGTGAACAGCTCGTCGACGAGCACCTGCCCGGACCAGCCGTCCCACAGCAGCACATGGTGGGTGATCGCGAGCCGGTCGCGCCCGCCGCCCAGGCGCAGCAGCAACAGCCGGAACAGCGGCGGGTCGGCCAGGTCGAACCGCCGGGTGCGGTCGTCCGTCATCAGTTCGGTGATCCGCGCGTCCCGTTCGGACGCGTCCAACCCGCTCAGGTCGACCTCGGTCAGCCGGGCCGCCCGGTCCGCGCAGATGAACTGCACCGGGCGGCTGAGCCCGTCGCTGGTGAAACCCGCCCGCAGGCTGGGGTTGCGGGCCAGCAACGTGGCCGCAGCCAGGCGCAGCCGGTCGACCTCGACCCGGTGGTCGAGGTCGAAGGCGACCTGCGCGGTGTAGACGTCCAGCTCACCCATGTCGTAGCTGGCGTGGAAGTACAGCCCCTCCTGCAACGGCGACAGCGGCCAGATGTCGCCGACCGGTCCCGGGGCGATCCGCTCGACAACGTCGATCTCGGTCTGAGTGAGCGCGATCACGGTCAGATCGGACGGGGTCAGGCCGCCGGCGCCGCCGACGCCGCCGACGCCGCTGTCGCTGCCGCCGGTTCCGGTGCCGGTTCCGGTGCCGACGACGGCCGCGGTCAGCTCCCGCAGCGCGTCCGCCCATGCCTCGGCGAGCTCGCGGACGTCGTGTTCGGACAGCCCGCCTGCGGTCCAGGCCCAGGTCGCGGTCAGCCGTGGCCCGTGCGGCGTCTCCTGGCAGATCGCGTCGATCTGCAACAGGTACGGCAGGGCGTGGTCGGCGTCGAAGGCGACGGCGAGCGCGTCGGAGTCCGCGGCGGGCAGCCAGTCCTGCCCCTGGCCCCGCTGCCCGGCCGGGAAGCGACCGAAGTAGTTGAACAGCACCTGGGGCACGGCGGCCCGCGCGAACAAGGGCCCGACCTGGGGATTGAGATAGCGCAGCAGCCCGTGGCCGAGACCGCCGTCGGCGCTGGCCCGCAGCCGCTCCTTGACCTCCTTGAGCGTGGCGACCGCCTCCGACGGCCGCGAGCCCGCACGGGCGCGCCGCGTCGCCGCCTCGCTCTGCCGCCGTCCCCGTTCCTCGGACGATGACCGTGCGGGTTCAGCGTCCGCGTCCACAGCCGGCAGGCGCACGGGCGTGACGCTGGTGAACCAGCCGACCGTGCGGGAGAGGTCCAGGCCGGGCGCGATCTCCTCCCGGCCGTGCCGCTCCAGGTTGACGAGCAGGTCGGCGGAGCCGTCCCGGCCGCCCCGGGCATGCCAGCGGGTGACCGCCAGCCGCAGCGCGGCTAGCAGCACATCGGTGACGTCACCGTTGACCGCGGCCGGCACCGACGTCAGCAGCGGCACGGTGTCGTCGACGTCCAGGCCGACGACGTGCCGGGAGGCAGCACCGACCGTCCCGAACGGGCCGCCGGCACCGGGCAGCAGCTCCCCGCCGGGCCGCAGCGTCTCGCCCCAGTGCGCGAGCTCGGCCAGGCGAGCCGGGGACTGCGCCTGTTCGGTGAGCACGCGCGCGAACGTGCGCAGCGACGTCGCGACCGGTTCGAGGACGGGACGCCGCCCGGCCGCCACCGCCTCCCACGCGGCAGCAAGATCGTTGAAGAGGATGCGCCAGGACACGCCGTCGATCCCCAGGTGGTGGACGGCGAGCAGCAGCTGGCCGGGCTGCCCCGGGCCGGCGTCGAACCAGACCGCCTGTACTACCGTCCCGGCTTCGGGATCGAGCCGTCCGACGGCCGCGTCGGACTCCGCGGCGATGGCCGCGTCGGACTCCGCGGCGATGGCCGCGCGCAGCCGGGCGGCGTCGAAGCCGGCCACGTCGACGCGGTGGAGCAGGTCCGCGGCGGTCACCGCGGTGGCCAGCAGCGTCTCCAGCGACCACAGCGCCGGCGGCGCCCAGCCGCCCGGTTGTAGGCCGCCGGCCAAACGGCCGCCGCTGTGCTGCTGGCCGGTAGTCGGCAGGCCGCCGAGAGAGGTCAGTCGCAGCCGCAGCGCGTCATGGCGTTCGATCACGGCGGCGAGCACCGCGGTAATCGTCTCCGTGGTTGCCGCCGCCGGGGTGTCGACCAGCATCGAGAGGTTGAACCGCCGGATCGGGCCGCCGGCCTCCCGCAACCGATGCATGATCGGCAGCAGCGGCACGTCACCGACGCCGTCGGGATCTCCGATCGCCGCGGCCACGGCCCGCTCGTCCGGCTCGCCGCCGTCCGCCGGCCCGGCACCGGCATCCACGTTCGCGTTCGCGTTCGCGTTCGACGGCCCGACGAACGCCGCCAGCGCGGCCGGGGTCCGATGGGCGAAGACGTCCCGGGCGCTGATCTCCATGCCCTCGCGGCGGGCCCGGCTGGCCACCGCGATCGACAGGATGCTGTCGCCGCCGAGCGCGAAGATCTCGCAGAGCGCGCGCTCCCGATCGTCGCGCGGGCCGCGCACCGGTGCCCGGTGGACGGCGGGCGCCGGCAGCGCGTCCCGGTCGATCTTGCCGTTGGGGGTCAGCGGCAGTTCGTCGAGCACCACGAACGCGTCGGGCACCATCGGCGCCGGCAGCGCGGCGGCCACCGACGCCCGCAGCGCGTCCAGGTCGAGTGACGCCCGCGGCGCGTCCTGATCGAGTCCACGGCCACGGCCACGGCCGGAGCCGGAGCCGGCGTCGAGGCCGGGGCTGGGCGAGCCGGTGGGGCGGGCCGGCCCGCCCAGCCGGCCGGGGGCTGGTAGGACAGCTGGTACGATATAGGCAACGAGCCGGGCGGCGCCCGGGCCGTCCTGGCGGACGACCACCGCAGCCCGCCCGACGCCGGGCTCGGCGGCGAGCCGGGCCTCGATCTCCGCGAGCTCCACCCGGTTGCCGCGGATCTTGACCTGGCGGTCGGAGCGACCCACGTAGACGAGCGCGCCGTCGGCCCGCCGGACGATGAGGTCACCGGTGCGGTACATCCGCGACCCGGGCGGGCCGAACGGGTCGGCGGCGAACCGCTCGGCGGTGAGACACGGGCGATCATGGTAACCGTGGGCGAGCTGCGCCCCGGCGACGTAGAGCTCGCCCGGCACCCCGACGTCGACCGGCTCGAGCCCGGCGTCCAGCACGTACAGGCGGGTGCCCGGCACCGGCCGTCCGATCGGCACCGCGGGCCCGCCGACGAGCACCGCCGCAGCACTCGCCCGTGCGGCAGCGGACGCCGCCGCGGTGTCTGCCCGCGTGGCAGGTGCCGCCGCGGTGCCTGCTGGGACGGCGGCAGGTGCCGCCGCGGTGCCCGTCTGGGTGGCGCCGAACTCCCAGCGGGTGACCAGCACGGTCGTCTCGGTCGGCCCGTAGACGTTCGACACCGGCACGCCGGTCAGCTCGTACCACCGGGTGGCCAGGTCGGTGGTCAGCACCTCCCCGCCGGTGATGACCCGGCGCAGGCCGCCGACCCCGCGCCGGTCGCCGGTCATCTCGGCGTACTCCAGGTACGCCGCCAGCGTCGAGGCCACGAACGCGAGCGTGGTGACCCGCTGGTCATGGACGAGCTCGGCGAGGTAGCGCGGGTCGCGATGGCCGTCCGGACGCGGCAGCACCACGGCGGCACCGGAGCACAACGGCCAGAAGATCTCCATGACGGAGGGGTCGAAGCTCGTGGAGGTCTGCTGGAGCATCCGGTCGTCCCCGCCGAGGGCGAACGCGCTCTGCAGGGACGCGACCAGGCCGAGGACGGCGCCGTGGCTGACCACGACGCCCTTGGGCCGCCCGGTCGACCCGGACGTGTAGATCAGATAGGCGGGATGGTCCGCTCCCGGCGCGGCCGGGCCGGCGTTCCCGGGCCCTCGGACGTCAGCTTCCGGGGGCTTCGCCGCCAGCGTCTCGGCCGTCGCCAACGCCTCCGCCAGCGCCAGCGCCTCGGCCGTCCCCAGGGCGGCGGCTGAATCCTTGGTTGTAACCGGATCCCCGGCTGTGGCCGGATCCCCGGCCGTGGCCGAAGCCGGATCCGCGTCCAGGATCTCGATTGTCGGCTCGCCGGTGCCGCCGATGCCGCCAGTGCCGCCAGTGCCGCCAGTGCCGCCAGGGCTGAGGACGACCCAGCGCAGGCCGTCGACCGGGGCGAGCCGGTCGCGCAGCCGCGCCTGGCGGTCCGCGGTCGTCACCACGACCCGCACACCCGAATCGGCGACCATGAACGTCGCCCGTTCCGCGGGATAGTCCACGTCGACGGGCAGATAGGCCGCGCCGGTCTTCAGCACACCGAGGATGGCGACCACCAACTCCACCGACCGGGCGGCCGCGACGGCGACGACCCCCTCGGGGCCCGCGCCCAGCGTCCGCAGCCGCGCCGCCAGCACCGTCGCGCGCCGGTCGAGCTCGGCGTAGGAGAGCGCGTCCCCCTCGAACACGAGCGCGGTCGCCTCGGGGGTACGGGCTACGTTCGCCGCGAACGCGTCCACCAGCGTCGGGTACGGCCGGGCATGCTCCTCCCCGGTCAGCGTGTCCCCGGCCGGGGTGTCCACAGGGAACGCGTCCACAGCAGGCGCGTCTCCCGGGGCCTGTGGAGAACGAAGCCTCCACACCTTGCCGGCGTCCACAGCAGGCGCGTCCCCGGCGGGCGTGCCCCCGGCCAGTGCCTCGACGGCGCGGGCCCGGATGTCGGAGGCCACCGCCGCGGCCCGGCCCACCGGCAGCTCGGGATCGTCGACCAGGGTGCGCAGCACCTGGCCGAACCGCCGCGCAATCCGGTCGACGGTCGCGTCGTCGAGCCGGGCCGCGTCGTACTTGAACTGGACGTCCAGCCGCCGGCCCGGGGTCACCAGAACGGCCAGCGGAAAGTGCCCGACACCGAAATCGGCGACGTCGGTGACCCGCAGGCTGCCCGTCGGGTCGGTGGCGTCCGCGTCCATCGGGTAGTTCTGCAGCACGACGACGGTGTCGAACAGGTCGCCGAGCCCGGCCAGCCGCTGGATCTCCCCGAGGCCGAGATGCTGGTGGTCGAGCAGGTCGGACTGCTCGGCCTGCAGCCGGGCCAGTGCCTGCGCGAGCGGCTGGTCCGCGCGCCAGCGCATCCGCACCGGCAGGGTGTTGATGAACAGGCCGACCATCGCGTCCATCCCGGCGACGTCGGCGCCCCGGCCGGAGACGGTGGTGCCGAAGACCACGTCCGTGCGGCGGCACAGCCGGCCGAGGACCAGGCCCCAGGCGCCCTGCACGACCGTCGCGAGGGTCAGGCCGTTGTCGCGGGCCCGCGCGAGCAGCGCCGCGGTGACGTCCTCGGGGAGCTCCAGGCCGCGCCGGCCGGCCCGGAACCGGGCGGGCGGCTGGTCGTCGGCGATCAGTCGGGTCGGTTCGCCGAGGCCCACGAGGGCTTCCCGCCAGGCCTGCCTGGTCTGCGTCCGCTCGAGGCCGGACAGCCAGCGCAGGTACTGGCGGTAACGGGTGACGGCGGGCAGCCGTGCCGCCCGCTCCGACACCCCGGTGATGGCGTCCCGGCCGCGGTGCGGGTCGTAGAGCGCGAGCAGGTCACGCAGCATGACCGGGACGGACCAGCCGTCGGCCACGATGTGATGATGGGTGATCAGTAGCCGGTGGCGCCCGTCGCCGAGATGCAGCAGCGTGGCGCGTACCAACGGCGGCCGGGCGAGGTCGAAGCGATGGGCGAACTCGGCCGCGGCCACCGCCCGCGCCCGCTCGGCGCGGTCCGCCGCGGCCACCTGTGACAGGTCGACGACCTGCCAGGGCAGGCTCAGCCCGGCGGCGATCACCTGCACGACCTGCCCGTCGGGCCGCTGGTGGAAGGACGCGCGCAGCGGGGCGTGCCGGTCCAGCAGGCCCTGGGCCGCCGCGTGCAGGGCATCCGCGTCGACGTCGCCGGCGAACTCGGCCACCACCTGCACGATGTAGACGTCCGGATCGGCGTCTTCGGGGTCGCCGGTCCGGTCCCCCGGCACGCTCCCGTCCACCAGCACGGCCGCGTCCACGGACGCTCTGCCCACAGGTGCGGCGTCCACAGGTGCGGCACCCACGGACGCTCTGCCCACAGGCGTGGTGTCCACAGACGCGGTCCAGCCCACTGGCAAGGTCTCGTCCACAGGCAAGGCCCGGTCCACAGCCGAGGTCTCGTCGAGCAGCGTGTGGAAGAAGAAGCCCTGCTGCAACGGTAACAGTGGGAGGACGTCGGCCAGGCCCGGGACGTCGGCCGCCAACCCATCGACGTCGTCCTGCGTCAGCTCGACCAGCGGGAAGTCCGACGGTGTCCAGCCGCCGGCCCCCGGTGTGGCGGCGTGGGCGACCAGCGCGCCGAGCGCGGCGAACCAGCGCTCGGCGAGCGCGCGCACCGCCGCGTCGTCCAGCAGCGCCCGCGGCCAGGCCCAGGTGACGCCGAGCCGCGGCCCGTCGGCGTGGTCCTCGGTGAAGGCGTTGATCTCCAGCGGGTACGGGGCGACCGGCATCGCCGCGTCGTAGCCTCCGGCGAGCACACCGAACCCGGGCACGGCCGTCCAGGGCACATCTGTGGCGCCGTCGGTCTGGAAACGGCCGAGATAGTTGAAGCTGATCTGCGGCCCGGGCAGGTCCCGCAGCGCCCCGGCCGTCTCGGGGTTGAGGTAGCGCAGCAGGCCGAACCCGACGCCGTGGTCGGGCAGAGCGTGCACCTGCTCCTTGACCCGCTTGAGCGCCCGGCCGAGGCCGTCGCCGGCGACGTCGGCGAGCAGGTCGTCGAGCACGGCCGGCCCGGGGTCGAGCCGGACGGGGAAGATGCTGGTGAACCAGCCCAGCGTTCGGGAGAGATCGACGCCCTCGACGATCTCCTCCTCCCGCCCGTGCCCCTCGAGCGCGATCAGCACCGACTGGGCGTCCTCGACGCCGTGGTCCCGCCGCCACTGGCGCACCGCCAGCGCCAACGCGGTCAGCAGCACGTCGTTGACCCCGGCGTGGAACGCCGCCGGCACGCTGGTCAGCAGCGCGAGCGTGTGTTCCACGGGAAACCTCAGGGTCAGCCGCTCGACGCTGGCCAGGTCGCCGACGGGGTTCAAGGGCCGCGCGGTGAGCGCGGGGTCGGGGCCGGTGAGGATGTCGGTCCACAGTGGCAGCTCGGCGACCCGCCCGGGCCGGCGCGCCTCGTCCACAAGCAGGTGCGCCCAGCGGCGGAACGACGTCCCGGCAGCCTCCAGGTCCTTCGGGCCGGGGGTGCGGCCGGCGGCCACGGCCTCCCAGGCGGCGGCCAGGTCCGGCAGCAGGATCCGCCACGACACCCCGTCGACGACCGCGTGGTGCACCGCGAGCAGCAACGACCCCGGACGGCTCTCTCCCGCGTCGAACCACACCGCCTGCGCCATCACCCCGTCGGTGGGGGCGAGCCGCGCGCACGCGTCACCGGCCGCGGCTTCGATGATCTCCCGTAGCCGGTCACCGGACGCCTCGCCCACGGCCACCCGGCGCAGCCACTCGCCGGCCCGCACCGAGCCCACGGGCGCCACCCGCAGCGTTCCGTCGGCACCGGGCCCGGCCCGCAGCAGCCTGGAACGCAGCAGGTCGTGCCGGTCGGCCAGCGCCTGCAGCACGGTGGCGATCCGCTCCCCGTCCGCCCCGGCCGGCAGGGTGACCAGCATCCACTGGCTGAAGCCGTCGATCGGGCCGCCGCACTCGTCCAGCCAGCTGACGATGGGCGTGAACGGCACCTCGCCCACGCCCGCGCCCAGCGCCTCCACGGCCACGTTCTCGGCGTCGGTGGCCACCGACGCGAGCTCCGCGACCGTCCGGTGGGTGAAGACCTGCCGTGGTGTGATGACAAGGCCGCCGCGGCGGGCCCGGACCACCAGTTGGATCGAGACGATGCTGTCGCCGCCGAGGGCGAAGAAGTCGTCGTCGACGCCGACCTCCTGCAGGCCGAGCACCTCGGCGTACAGGGCGCACAGCAGTTCCTCGCGCGCGCTGCCCGGGCGCCGTCCGGAGACCGGTACTGGGCTGTCCGGGACCGGCAGGGCCCGGCGGTCCAGCTTCCCGCTCGGCAGCACCGGCAGGCGCTCGAGCGGCACGAAC
This sequence comes from Protofrankia symbiont of Coriaria myrtifolia, assembly GCF_900634755.1. Classification (NCBI taxonomy): domain Bacteria; kingdom Bacillati; phylum Actinomycetota; class Actinomycetes; order Frankiales; family Frankiaceae; genus Protofrankia; species Protofrankia symbiont of Coriaria myrtifolia. The sequence goes on along the minus strand of NZ_CAAAFS010000001.1, from coordinate 15,183 downwards.
GCGGTCGGCACCATGTGGTCGGGCAGCCACTGCCGCGCGTGCGACCGCAGGGACCTCACCAGCGTGGCCACGTCCCACGAACGCGCCGGCCGGTCGTCGGACGGAGCCAGCGGCGCCGGCACGGACAGCGCTGGCTCCGACGACTCCGACGACTCCGACGACTCCGACGACTCCGACGACTCCGACGACTCCGACGACTCCGACGACTCCGACGCGGCGGCCACCGGCACGGAGGGGACGACGTACACCGCGAGCCTGGGGACGCCCGGGATGTCCTCCCGCACGACGACGGCCACCTGCGCGACGGACGCGTGCCTGGCCAGCACCGACTCGATCTCGCCGAGCTCGATCCGGTAGCCGCGGATCTTCACCTGGTCGTCGGCGCGTCCGACGAAGTCCAGCCGGCCGTCCGGGCGCCAGCGCACCAGGTCACCGGTGCGGTAGAGGCGTTCACCCGCGGCGGAGAACGGGTCGGCGACAAACCGCTGCGCGGTCAGGTCCGGCCGGCCAAGGTAGCCGCGGGCCAGCCCCGAGCCGCCAAGGTAGAGCTCGCCGACGACCCCGGGCGCGACCGGGCCGAGGCGGGCGTCGAGCACGTACGCGCGGGTGCCCGGGTCGGGCCGCCCGATCGGCACGGTGGATCCCGACGGGCCGTCGGGATCGCACTCACCGAGGGTGGAGTTCACCGTCGCCTCGGTCGGGCCGTAGGCGTTGAACATCCGCCGGCCCCGGCCGTAGCGCCTGACCAGCTCCGGCGAGACCCGCTCGGTGCCGGCTAGCAGGGTCGCGCCGGGCGGGAGCGCCGCGTCCGCCGGCAGCGCCGCCAGCAGCGCCGGCGGCAGGATCATGAAGGTGACCTCGTGCTCGCGCGCGTAGTCCGCGAGCGGCGCGCCCGGCACCCGCAGCTCGGCCGGGACGACGACCAGCCGCCCGCCCGAGAGCAGACCCAGGCACAGGTCCCAGAAGGCGACGTCGAAGCTGGGCGAGGCGAACTGCAGGACCCGGCTGTGCGGGCCGACACCGAGCCGGTCACGCTGGGTGGCGACCAGTTTGGCGACGCCGGAGTGGGAGAGCACCACTCCCTTGGGCCGGCCGGTCGAGCCGGAGGTGTAGATCACGTACGCGGTGTTGAGGACGTGCAGCGGCCCGTGCCGGTCGGCGTCGGTGGGATCCGCCGCGGACGCGCCTGCCACGGCCGCGGCGGTCGCCGGGTCGTCGAGCACCAGCCGTGACATGCCCGGGGCGTCGGGGACCAGGGGCTCCAGCGACGCGGTGGTGACGAGGCAGACGGGCCCGGCGTCGCCGAGCATGTAGGCGACGCGTTCGGCCGGGTAGTCGGTGTCCAGCGGCAGGTAGGCACCGCCGGCCTTGAGCACCGCGAGCTCGGCCACGATCATCTCCACCGACCGGGGAAGCGCCAGCGCGACCACCCGCTCGGGGCCGACGCCACGCGCGATCAGCGCATGGGCCAGGCGGTTCGCCCGCGCGTTGAGCTCCGCGTAGGTCAGCCTCGTGCCGGTGGATGTGCCGGTGGATGTGCCGGTACCGGCACCGGTGTCAGTACCGCTGTCCGCACCGGTGGACGTGTCGATGCCGGTGGGGGCGGCCGTGCCGAACACCAGGGCCATGGCGGTGGGGTCGCGGCGCACCTGCGTCTCGAACATCTCGGGCAGCGTCCCCGGCGGAACCGGGCACGCGGTGTCGTTCCACTCGACGAGGATCCGCCGCCGCTCCCGCGGCGACAGTTCGCCTCGCGGCCCGCCCCCCGGCGCGCCCTGCGGATCGCCCCCTGCCAGCGCCCCGGAGACCGGTTGGCCGGCGTCCCCGTACCCACCATCGGCGGTCCGCACGTCGGTCACCACTTCGTTACCGGACACCGATAACCACGCCTCCACAGCAGTTCCGACAGCACCGGCTGTCCGACAGCGATGACTGTCGGACAGAATCGATCGCCGATCGTGAGCTTCCGAGCACGCGATCGGCATTCCTGGCATGCGGCCAGAAGCCCTGACGGAGACAGGACCGCCAGAGCCCGCCTTTCCGATCTCCAATTTCTGATCTTTGCTGGCACTCGCGCCCGGGATGCGGGCCCCGCTCAGGCCGCAACCCGGGGCACACGAGAGCAGATATTAAAGTAATCATTACCTAAAGAGAAGTCTGGCCAATTTTCCTGACTCGGAGCAAAACAGTCGCATATACCAACTTTTGACCTTGTCGGTCACCATCGGTCCCTATCGGTCGCCATCAGTCGATCAGCAGGGCCGTTGGGCGGCCAGCCCGCCACACCCGGCTCCCGGTTTCCCGGGGTGCCGCCGGATCGGCTCCGCCGCGGACCGACGACGTCGATCCGGCAGACGCGGGAGCCGAGCCGGCGGGCCCGCGGGGTCGCTACCCGGCTGAGCCGGGCGTCTTCAGCAGCGGCACCAACTGGTCGATGGCGTAGGGGATGCTGAGCACGCTGTTGAAGGTCAGTGCGGTGCCCACCGGCGGGTCGGCGTACGGCACGAACAGCGCCCGGCCCTCCCTGGCGACCTTCAGCCGGTTGTAGACGGGATCCGCCTTGACCCGCGCCTCGGCGTCGGACGCGTCCGTGACGAACAGCAGCCGGTCGACGTCGACGATGTCCAGCCGTTCGGAGCTGATCTCGGCCGCGAACTCCGGCCCGGCGAGCTGGCCGATCTGGTCGGGCACCTTGAAACCGATCTCCGACATGAACACCGACCGGGGATCGTTGGGTGAGAACACCGCATACTGCCCCGGCTCGTATGGGTCCACGATGGCCGTTGTCTTACCCGCGAAGTCCGGGTTGGCCTGACGCACGTCCGCGAACTTCTTGTCGATGGCGGCGATCAGGTCGTTGGCCCTGCTCTCCAGACCGACCGCCTGGCCGGCGGTGCGAGTCATCTCCTTCCACGGGGTGGCGAAGTCGTCATGCTCCTTCGACTGGGCGACGGTGGGAGCAATCTTGGAGAGGGTGTCGTACTGCTCCTGGGTGATGTCGGAGTACAGCGCGAGAATCAGGTCCGGTCTGATAGCCGCGATCTTCTCGAAGTTGAGCTCGCCGCGCTCGCCGACGATCTCCGGAGCCGTCCCCGCCCACAGCTTCCCGCTCCACGGCCAGTTGCCGTAGGGGCGCTCCCCGAACCAGTCGACGACGCCCACCGGCTTCACGCCGAGTGCGAGCAGCGGCTCGGAGTCGGTCAGGCCGACCGCGACGACCCGGGTGGGCTGGGCGGTGATCCGGGTCGAGCCGTACTTGTGAGCGACTGTGACCGGAAACGCACTCTGGCCGCTGTGGACGGACGACGGCCGGGGACTCGCAGCGCCCGTCTTGTCACTGCCGCAGGCGGCGAGCCCCAGCGCGATCGCCACGAAGACAACTACACACTGTAGTAAGCAGGAAACGGTGGGAACGCGCGCGGCACGCGGCGGCGTAGTGAACATCTGCTCCTCTTCGGGTTCAGCCGGACACATGGCCCGAAGGCCACGGATCCGATATCCGGCGGAGCGCATACTAAGGTAATATTTACCTAAATAACAAGGACTTCCCACCGATTGATGGTTTAGGTATACCTGCCCTAAGATTCTGTGACCATGAGGACCGCGTGACCAACAGGCTCCGAGTCGCATCAACGGGGACGACCGCCCCACCCAACTCCGTTCCGACAGGCACTGCTCCGACGAGCGCCACGCCGGCGGACGGGCCGGTCACAGGAAGGCCCGCTCCCCGGGCCGCTTCGGGACGGCGGGGGTTGCACCCGGCACGGCGACCGGTCCTGCTGGGGGCCTCCCTCTGCGTTCTGGCGCTCCTGTGCGCCCTGTCGATCGCCATCGGTAGCCGACCGGTACCACTGGACCAGGTCCTGCGAGTACTGATCCATCGTGACGACGGGGACGTCGAGGCCATCGTGTGGGGGCTGCGCGTCCCACGCACCCTGCTCGGTCTGCTCGTCGGCGCCGCCCTCGGTCTCGCCGGCACGATCATGCAGACGCTGACCCGCAACCCGCTGGCGGATCCCGGGCTGCTCGGGGTGAGCGCCGGTGCCACGCTGGCGGTCGTCCTGTCCGTGTCGGCGTTCGGGCTGACCTCGCTCTACGGCTACATCTGGTTCGCCTTCGCCGGCGCTCTGGCCGCCAGCGTGCTCGTGTACCTGCTGGGCGCCGCCGGGCGCTCCGGCCCGACCCCCGTCAAACTCGCCCTGGCCGGGGTCGGGGTGACCGCCCTGCTCGGCTCGCTGACCAGCGCCATCGCGCTGACCAGCCCGGAGGCGCTGAACCGCTACCGGTACTGGTCCGCGGGATCCATCGCGGGCCGCGACGGCACGCTCGTGGCGCAGGCCGCGCCGTTCGTCCTGACCGGGGTGGTGCTCGCGCTCAGGCTCGCGCCCGGGCTGAACAGCCTCGCGCTCGGCGACGACGTCGCCGCCGCCCTCGGCCGGCGGGTCGGCCTCATCCGGTTGCAGGGTGCCGTCGCCGTGACGGTACTCACCGGGGGTGCCGTGGCCGTGGCCGGACCGCTGGTCTTCATCGGACTGGTCGTCCCGCACGCCACCCGGATGATCGCGGGGGCCGACCACCGGTGGCTGCTGCCGACCTCGATGGTGCTGGCCTCCTGCCTGATCCTGGCGGCCGACGTGGTCGGACGGGTGGTCGCCCGCCCACAGGAGATCAACGTCGGCATCATCGTCGCCTTCCTCGGCGCGCCGTTCTTCGTCATGTTGGTCCGCCGCCGGCGTCTCGCGGAGCTCTAGCCGATGGCCACCCCGACCACGAGCACGAGCAGGCCAGTGTCCGCGGCCACCTCCGCGGCTGCGGCCACAGCTGCCTCCACGGCTGCGGCCAGCACAGCCGTGACCACGACCTACGGTCCGCTCAGCCTGAGCCGTGTCGGCGGCCGCACCGCCGTGCGGCTGGCCCGGCCCGCCGCGTCCGCCGTGCTGCGGCCACGGCTGGTGACGGTCTGTGCCGTCCTGGCCGCCGCCGCGTTCGCCGTCTTCTGCCTGGGGATCGCGTTCGGTGACTATCCGATCGGCATCGCCGAGGTCGTCCCGGCGCTGTGGGGGTCAGGGGACCCCGGAGCGCTGTTCGTCGTGCGTGAACTCCGGCTGCCTCGGGCCCTGGTCGGGCTTCTCGTCGGTGTCGCCTTCGGCATCTCCGGCGCGGTGTTCCAGACCATGACCCGTAACCCGCTCGCCAGCCCCGACATGATCGGGATAACCGCCGGCGCGCAGACCGCGGTCGTCGCGGACATCGTGCTCGGCTTCGGTGCCGGCCTCGGCAGCCAGCTGCTCGGCCTGATCGGCGGCCTCGCCACAGCGCTGGTGATCTATCTGCTGGCCTGGAAGGGCGGCACCTCCGGATACCGGATCATCCTGGTGGGCATCGGGGTGTCCTGGCTGTGCAGCAGCGCCACCGACTACCTGCTGGCCAGGGCCCGCCTTGCCGAGGCCGGGCAGGCCCTGGGCTGGCTGGTCGGCAACCTCAACGGCAGGAACTTCGACCAGGCCCGCCCGTTGGCGCTGGCCATGGCCGTGCTCGCCCCGGTCGCGCTGGCGCTCGGCCGGGTCACCCGCACCCTCCAGCTCGGCGACGAGGTCGCGTCCGGGCTGGGGGTCCCGGTCCAGCGCACCAGGCTGGCACTTATGATCACAGCGGTCGGACTGGTCGCCTTCGCTACCGCCGCGGCCGGGCCGATCGTCTTCGTGGCGCTGGCCGCCCCGCAGATCGCGCAGCGGCTGGCGAACCTCGCCTGGCCGCCCCCGCTCGCCTCCGGTCTCGCCGGAGCACTGATCGTGCTGTCCGCCGACCTGATCGGATGCCAGCTCCTGTCCGAAACCGAACTGCCGGTCGGCGTGGTGACCGGCGTGCTGGGCGCACCGTTCCTGCTCTGGCTGCTCGGCCGGGCGAACCGCACCGACTCCGGAGGCTGATCCCGTGACGTTCCAGCCACCATCCTGGCCGACGGCACCGGCTGACCTCCCCGACACGGGCTCCACGAGCAGCCGCCCCACGAGCGGCACCGCCACGGACGGCAGCCCCACGGACGAGCGTGGCCCGGGCCTGCCCGAGCTGCGGGCGAGCGGGCTGCGGCTGGCCTACGGCAGCACAGTGGTCGTCGACGACCTCGACCTGGTCGTCCCCGCCGGCCGGATCAGTGTGATCGTCGGCGCCAACGCCTGCGGCAAGTCCACGCTGCTGCGTGCGCTGGCCCGGCTGCTGCGCCCGCGGGCGGGCGCGGTGCACCTGGACGGGCGCTCCATCCACTCGATGCCGACCAGGCGGGTCGCCCGGCAGTTGGGGATCCTCCCGCAGTCCCCGGTCGCGCCCGCGGGGCTGACCGTGGTCGACCTGGTCGGCCGCGGCCGTTCCCCGCACCAGACCTGGTGGCGCCAGTGGTCCGCCGCGGACGAACAGGCCGTCACCGATGCGCTGCGGGCGACGGCCATGCTGGAGCTGGCCGGCCGGCCGGTGGACGAGCTCTCCGGCGGCCAGCGCCAGCGGGCGTGGATCGCGATGGCGGTGGCCCAGGGCACCCCCGTGCTGCTGTTGGACGAACCGACGACCTTCCTGGACCTCGCCCATCAGATCGACGTCCTCGACCTGGTCGTCGACCTGAACCGGCGGGAGAAGCGCACGGTGGTGATGGTCCTGCACGACCTGAACCAGGCGTGCCGCTACGCAGACCACATGATCGCGATGCGCTCCGGCCGCATCGTCACCCAGGGGCCACCCGCCGAGGTGGTGACCGCCGAGCTGGTGGAGGAGGTGTTCGGCCTGCGTTGCCAGGTGGTGGCCGACCCGGTCAGCGGCACCCCGCTGGTCATCCCGATGGGACGCCACCACAGCCCGAGGCCGGCCGCCGCCCTGAAGTCCTGAGGCCTGCGGCCGGTCCGGCCCCGAGCGGCCGACAGCCGACGGATGACGGATGACGGATGACGGATGGGCACCGAGCGGGCGCCGGCGGGATGTCCGGGACTCAAGCGGACATGTCGATAAAGATTAGGTAAGGTTACCTTAACTAATCTTCTACCGAATTTCCCACCCGCGAAGGGCGCCAAGCGGCTGTCCACGTCAAGGAGGAGCCCCATGCGGGTCGTCACGTTCGGCTACCAGACCTGGGGACATCGCACCCTGCGAGCCCTGCTGGACTCCGAGCACGAGGTGGCCCTCGCCGTCACACATCCCCACAGCGACCACGCCTACGAGAAGATCTGGGACGACTCCGTGGCCGACCTGGCCGAGGAGCACGGGGTTCCCGTGCTGATCCGCAGCCGCCCCGACGAGGACCTGGTACGCCAGCTGGAGAAGGTCGAACCGGACATCATCGTGGCCACGAACTGGCGCACCTGGATCCCCCCGGAGGTCTTCACCCTACCCCGGCACGGCACACTCAACGTGCACGATTCACTACTTCCCGCGTACGCCGGCTTCGCCCCGCTGATCTGGGCTCTGATCAACGGCGAGCGGGATGTCGGCGTGACCGCGCACATGATGGACGACGATCTCGACGCCGGCGACATCGTGCTGCAGCGGGCCGTGCCCGTCGAGCCGACCGACACCGCCACCGACCTGTTCCACAAGACGCTGGCCCTGTTCGGACCGATCACCGTCGACGGACTGGCGCTCATCGCCTCCGGCCACACCGACTGGGTCAGGCAGGACCGCTCCAGGGCCAGCTTCTTCCACAAGCGGTCGATCGAGGACAGCCGTGTCGACTGGACCTGGCCGGCCGAGGACATCGAACGCCTGGTCCGCGCGCAGTCCGACCCGTACCCGAACGCCTTCACGTTCCACCGCGGCGAGCGCATCCGGATCCTGTCGGCGGCGGTGTCGCAGGGACGCTACGGCGGCACGCCGGGCCGCGTCTTCATCCGCGAAGGCGACGGCATCGTGATCGTGGCCGGCGCGGACGCCCGCCGTGGGCACAACCGCGGCCTGGTGATCCGCCGGATACGCACCGACGACGGTGCCGAATACCCCGCCACCGAGTACTTCCGCACCATGGGTGGATACCTCACCAGCCACCCGTGACCGCGTCGCGGCGGTGCCGTTCCCGAGCACCACAAAATCGCGTGGCCGGGTCACACCGGGTCCGGCCCGTCGCGGCATCAGGGATCAGGGGCGAGAACCTTCGGATCAACTCGCGTTGATGGCGGTGGTCGCCTCGTGCCAGAGGTCGACCTCGTCCCTGCCCCGCCGGCGACGGACAACGGTCGCCACCGCGCCGGCACCGGCGACAACCGCGAGAACGACGAGCTTACGCAGCATGTCCGTCAACCTACCCGCGTCCGGCCATCCTGCCCACCGCCGTGATGCCGGAAGCCCACAGCCGGCTGTGACCGGCAGCCGTCAGCGCCGGCGGCGTCGACGGCTGCCGTGCCAGCCCTGCCAGCCCAGCCATGCCACGTCCAGAGCTGCCGGTCAGCGCTGGTGGCGTCAGCGCTGGTAGGTGGTCCGCAGCACGCCCCGGGCAAGGGTGTGGAACGCCAGGTTGAACCCCACGACCGCGGGCGTGACGGAGCTGTCCACACCGAGCGAGGGGACGTCGACGGCGTGCACCGCGAACACGTAACGGTGTGGACGGTCCCCCGGAGGCGGTGCGGCACCTCCGAAATCGGCCGTCCCGTAGTCGTTGCGCACGTGGAAGGACCCAGCCGGCAGGCCGGCTGGATCGCCGTTTGCCACCCCGTGGGCCAGCTCGGTCACGCTGGCCGGGATGTCGACGAGGAGCCAGTGCCAGAAGCCGCTGCCGGTGGGGGCGTCCGGGTCGAAGGTGGTGACGACGAAGCCGCGCGTCTGTGCCGGGAACCCGGACCAGCGCAGGTGCGGCGAGGCGTTCGCACCGTCGGCCGAGGTGTGCGCGAACTCCTTGGTGAGCGCGTCCCCGTCTGCGAAGTCGTCACTGGTAAGGGTGAACGACGGTACGACGGGCAGAACGTCGAACGGATCCGGGGGAGTACCGCGGTCGAGCAGGGACATCAGCCAACCTCACTTCTTGTAGTTCTCCAACCGAACTTCTGTAATTCCTGTGGTTCCTGTGGTGGTTCTTCGGCAGGCCGGTACCGGAGATCGCCCGTGTCCGCCCCGGCCGCCCCGGGAAATACCGTCACCCGTCTACCACCCACCGGCCATGGCCGGACACGCAGGGGATGAGCGGCAGCCTCCCACGCGGTCTCCTGAAGCGGCCTCCCGAAAAGAAAATCAGGCCATATGTGGATGTCCCGTCATGGCCGCGACAGGCGACGGGCCACGCCGCGACTTTGTGCACCAGAGCGGGACGCACCAGCGGCCCAACAGCACGTTGGGAAGCCCCAGCCAGGTTTTTGGCACCAGGGTGGGACGCGGCGGACCCTGGACGGCTAAGGTGGGGTACGTCCCGGTGGGGTGGCCACCGACTCCCCCCGTGTCGGTGGCCACCCATCGGGACCCTTTGTTTTCAGGCCGGTTGTTTCCGGCGCGGGCCCGGCCCAACTACCTGGCTGTGGCGGCTCTCTCCGTTGCGGCCGATTCCATCGCCGATCATTCGTTCCCCGCGTTCCCCCGTCGGTTTCCGATTGGTTCCGCCGACCGGTTGATCCGGCGAGGGCCACCGGATCAACCGGTTCCGGTGATCAGCTGGTTCCGGTGATCCGGCGGGGCCTGCTGGTCAGTCGGTTCCGGCGGTCCGGCGGGACCGGGCGGAGTGCCGGGCCCCGACCGGCGCCGCGCCCGGGCCGGAACGCCCACCCCGGCGCCGGGCCCGCAGCAGCTCGAACCCGATCGGAATCACCGACAGCAGCACGATCCCAATGAAGATCTTCTCGACGTTGTGCGCGATGAACTCGATCTTCCCGAGGAAGTAGCCGATCACCGTCACACCGGTACCCCACAGCAGCCCGCCGGCAATGTTGAACGTGACGAACAGCCGGTAGTTCATGCCGCTGACCCCGGCAACGATCGGGGTGAACGTCCGCACGATCGGGACGAAGCGGGCGAGGATCACCGAGCGGGGGCCGTACCGATCGAAGAAGTCATGGGCCTTCTCCACGTTCTCCTGCCGGAACAGCCTGGAATCCGGGCGCCGGAAGAGCGTGGGGCCGACCTTGCGCCCGAACAGGAAGCCCGTCTGGTCACCGGCGATCGCGGCAATGGAGATCAGCACGCAGGCCAGCCACAGCGGGGTCGACAGCGTGCCGTTGGAGACGAGCAGCCCCACCGTGAACAACAGCGAGTCACCGGGCAGGAAGAAGCCGATCAGCAGCCCGGACTCCGCAAAGACGATCAACAGGATGACGAACAGACCCGCCTTGGCCAGATGCTCCGTGTTCAGGAAGCTCGGGCCGAGCGCGAGAGTCGTCGAAGCAAGCGTGGACGCGGTCAACACGGTGGCGGGCCTCCGGAAGCGGCTCGGGATACCAGGCGGCTGGCGGCCGATTCGGTTCCCGCCTCGACCGGGCACTCCTCGAAGTGACAACGGACCAGCGCCGACCCGGCTGGCCCGACCGACGAAGAGCAACGCGGTCACGACCGTCCGCGTTACTGACCGCCCGCCAGCTCACCAGATCGAAGCTTGGCTGCCCGACAGCGTATCCAGTGGGGCCACGGGAGGTGCCGCGACCCCGCTGTGACGTCTCGTCACGCCGGCGCGGACATCCGCGCCGGCCGCATCCGACACCCCTGCCACGCCCGCCGCGCTCCGCCCCGGCGCAGCGACGTTGCCGGTCGACCCGGGCGGGCAGGCACATGCGCGGTTGAACCGCATGACAAACCGAATCTGCGCGATAGACTCGGCTAACACCGTTAGCCACATCTGTGACCACCAACATCAACCATGCGGTGACATCACCGCGCCCGAAGGAGATCAGCCATGGCCGAAGCGGACAAGATCTACTACCGCAAGCCCGGCCGGTTCACCCGACATGTCTTCAACAACCTGGTCGCGGGCTTCACCCGGGCCGGTGTCAGCATCTGGGGCAGCCGCGTCCTGGAGGTGAAGGGACGGACCAGCGGGCAGCCCCGCCGGGTCCCGGTCAACCTGCTCAACCATGAGGGCGGGCAGTACCTGGTCGCGCCGCGAGGCGAGACCCAGTGGGTACGCAACCTGCGCGCCGCCGACGGCAACCTCGACATCCTGTTCGGGTGCCGCCGGGAGCACCGGAGTGCCCATGAGGTGGCGGACGCGGACAAAGCGCCGATCCTGCACGCCTACCTCCGCCGTTGGAAGGCCGAGGTCGGAGTGTTCTTCGACGGCGTCAGCGCGGACTCGACCGACGAGGAGATCGCCCGCATCGCGCCGAGGCATCCGGTGTTCGTCATCGACCCGCTCGCATGACGCGGTCCGTTCCCTCCCCGTGCGCCGATTCCTCCCCGTGTGCCGATTCCGCCCAGCGTGCCGATTCCGCCCCATGCGCACCGTCCCGGTCGCGTGCGCTCAGCCCCCGCGCCGCGGAAATCATCGCCGCGGGCAGGCGACTGCTCGAGGCGGAAGGAGCCGACGCCCTGACCATGCGCCGGCTCGGCGCCGAGCTCGGCATCCAGGCGCCCTCCATCTACAAACACCTGCCGGGCAAGCATGCCGTCGAACTGGCCCTGGTCGACGAAGCACTGGCCGAGATCGGCCAGGCCCTGCATCAGGCGGTGCGCCATCCCGGAGCAGAGGGCAGCATCGCAAGCGTCCTGACCGCCTACCGTGAGTACGCGCTTGCCCACCCGAATCTGTACCGCCTGGCCACCAGCTCCCGCCTGCCCCGTGGCTCGACAACACCCGGCCTGGAGGAGTGGTCCGGCGAACCGTTCTTCCTGGCGACCGGCGACCCGCAGGTGGCGCAGGCCATGTTCGCCTTCGCCCACGGCATGGTCATCCTTGAGCTGGACCAGCGTTTCCCCACCGGCTCCGACCTGCGACGAACCTGGGAGGCCGGCGCCGACGCCTTCGCGTCCGCGCGCGGGTCACGGTCCGCCACCAGCACCGCTGTGCCCGTCCCCTGGCCCGCGCCCGAGACCGAGACCCGTTGACAGCGATCGGTGGCGGCCCGTCCCGTCCGTACACCCTCGAAGCGCCCGAGGAGCGGGTTTTTTCCAGAACTTCCAAGCTCGAATTTTGGACGCGCGTCCGAGCGCAAAAAACATGATCACGACATGATCGCGCTGCCTCCGGCCATCCAGCGGGTACCCCTGGTCTACCGGGCACAGTCCGCAGGCGCACAAGGGGGCCGGCATGCACGAGGTCGACACGCACGAGGCCGATGTGATCGTGATCGGAGGCGGCCCGGCGGGGGAGAACGTCGCGGGCCGATGCGCGGACAACGGGCTCACCGTCTCGATCGTGGAGCGCGAACTGGTCGGCGGGGAATGCTCGTACTGGGGATGTATTCCGAGCAAGACGCTGCTGCGCCCCGGCGACGTGCTCGCCGCGGCCAGCCGTGTTCCCGGTGCCGCACAGGCGGTCACCGGTACCGTCGACGCCGCCGCGGCCTTCGCGTGGCGCGACTACATGACCGGCGGCTGGGACGACAGCGGCCAGGTGCCCTGGCTGGACAGCAAGAAGATCGCACTGTTTCGCGGGGCCGGCCGGTTGGCCGGGACCCGGACAGTCGAGATCACCGGCGATGACGGGGCCAGGAGGCTGACCGCGAGACGGGCGGTGGTCATCGCGACCGGGACGGTCGCGGTCGTCCCGCCAGTCGACGGCCTGCGCGACGCGCGTCCATGGAACAACCGGAGCGCCACCGCGGCAACCTACGTGCCGCGCCGGCTGCTGGTGGTCGGTGGCGGCGCGACCGGGGTGGAGATGGCACAGGCGTTCCACCGTCTCGGGTGCCCACGGGTGACCATCGTCGAGGCCGCCGGGCGGCTGCTCGCGCGGGAGGAACCGTTCGCAGGGGAGGAACTGCGCGCGGCTTTCCAGGCCACGGGCATAGAAGTGATCACTGGTGTGCCACTGGTGTCCGCGCGCAGGCAGGACGGCGACTCGACGGTGGTGACGACGCTGGCCGACGGCAGCCGGATCAGTGCCGAGGAGATTCTCGTCGCCGTCGGTCGCCGACCGGCAACGGCGGATCTGGGCCTGGACATGGTCGGGCTGGCCCCCGGCCGGTTCGTCGACGTCGACGGCTGGATGCGGGCAACCGGGGTGGACGGGGGCTGGCTCTACGCCGTCGGTGACTGCAACGGCCGGGCGTTGCTGACGCACATGGGCAAGTACCAGGGCAGGCTCGCCGCCGACGTCATCCTCGGCCGCGACGTCCCGGCCGCCACGGACGTGGTGCCACGGGTGATCTTCACCGATCCCCAGGTCTGCGCGGTGGGCCTGACCGAACAGCAGGCCCGGGACGCCGGCCTGCCGGTACGGAGCGTGACCTACGGTACGGGCGACGTGGCCGGCGCCCAGGTGCGCAGCCGCGCCAGCACCACGTCCAGCGGGAGCAGCAAACTGGTCATCGACTCCGAACGATCGGTGATCGTTGGAGCGACGTTCGTCGGCCCGGACGTCCAGGAAGTGCTGCACGCCGCGACCGTCGCCATCGTCGGCGAGGTACCCCTGGACCGCCTGTGGCACGCGGTCCCGTCATTCCCCACCGTCAGCGAAATCTGGCTACGCCTCCTCGAACAATACGGCCTGTAGATCGCCATCTTCCGTCCACCGCCCTCCGTCCGCTGGACCGATACCGGCCGTCGCCGTCCCCGCGCACCGTCGTGGCTTCGGAAAGACAACGAACGGCCCGCGGACGAAGCATCCAGAAGCGCACCCCCGGCGGACATCACGGATGAATCCGGCCACCGCGTGGACACAGGTATAAAGTTGTCGTCCCGGGAGGTGTCGTTCCCGGTCATGGAGCACGACGGGGGAGCTCTGAATGAAGGTCCATCTGGATTTACGAAGATCATGTGTGAAATTCCCTGATCCAGTGGCCGTGGGACGCGTGCCAGCCGTCGAAAACGCGCGGCTGGCCGGTAAAACGTGAACCGTCTACTCGTCGTTGCCGGGATCGACCCGGCACACGTCACCGTGTTCACCGACCGAGCCCGGTACACCTGCGCCGCCCTGTTCATGGCGCTCTACTACGTCTATGCGACAGCCGGCTGCACGTTCTTTCTGATGATTGCGACCGGGGGCGGGATTTTCCCCGGAGTCCTCGTCGGCCTGCTGGTCGCGGCGGCCGTGGTGGTTTACGACAGATTCCTGCTGTCCCAGGTGAGCGTCGACTTCTCCGATCTCCACGAGGAGGACGCTCGACCGCACGGCCGGCCGAGGATCGGCAGCTACGCGATCAGAGTCGTGATCACCCTGCTCATCGCGGTCATCGTGACCGACCCGCTGGTCCTGAAGATGTTCGACAGCGAGATCACGGCGGAACTCGGCCGGCGGCACACCGACCGGACAGCCACGCTCAACGCTGTGGTCGAGCAGGTCAGAAGCGCTCAGCTCGCCGCGCTCGACGATGAGATCAAAAATGACCAGAACCAACTCGAGGCCGCCAGTACGGCCGTCGGGAAGGCATTCACCGCGGTCACGGACGAGCGCGAGGGACGAGGAGCCACCGGCCTGGCTGGAAACGGCCCCGTATTCAAGCTTCTCAACGATAACTACGCAAAGGCGGTCGCCCGGCAGAACGAGGCCGCGGAAACCCTTGCCACCGCACAGTCGAACAGGTCGGCGAACATCGAACGGATCAACGGTGACGCTAGTAGACAGACGGCGGAGAACAATGACAGCGCACCGCCGCCCGCCGGCGTTCTCGACCATCAGGACGCGTTGCTGGCAGTGCTCCGCCACAACCTGCACGCGCTTCTGGTCTGTGTAATGATCTCTCTGCTGCTCATAGCTCTCGACCTCGCGGTGCTGTTCATCAAGCTGGCCGGCCGCAACAGCGCCTACGAGATCTCCGTCGCCGCCGCGAGCCGTTCCCGACTACGGGTCATGCTCGCCTCGTCCAGGGCCGACGAGGATGTCGATCTCATGGAGATCCGGCTGCGAGCCGAACAGGCGAAACGAGATCTGCGCCATCACTACTCGGCCTCCCGGGATCGTCGGGTGACCGGTGACAACATCGGACAGACGAAACGAGATCCGCGCCGTCGCCATGGGACAACCGGGACAAAAAAGCCCAGGGCTCGCCGGGCGCGACGATGGCCACATCGTTACGAGGCGAACAGCGCCGAGGAGGAGCTGAAAGGAACGGTGTACACCTCCGAAAACAGGCT